>NZ_JAZDQN010000035.1:0-69292 GCF_036324125.1 Pseudomonas ulcerans
GGCGGGGTGGCCGGAGCCGCTTGGGCTGGGCCGGCCCTGTGTTGGCGCGGGGTCCCCGCCTGGTGGGACGCGGATTACCCGGCCTAATGGGGGGGCCACCCCGCTCCTACAAGTGGCTAGATATTCACGGCCGGGCCTCGAAATTGGCCTTGGCCGCTGCCGCCAGGTCCGGTGGCAGGAAGTCCTTGTCCGGGTTGTAGTCCGGCTTCAGCCAGCGTCCCAGATCCTGGAGGTCCTGCGGACTCAGCGTCCCGGCCGCCTGCTTCAGGCGCAGGTTGTCGAGGATGTAGTCATAGCGGGTGTTGTTGTAGTCGCGCACCGAGGTGTACAGCTGGCGCTGGGCATCGAGCACGTCGACGATGTTCCGCGTCCCCACCTGATAGCCGATTTCCGTGGCTTCCAGCGCGCTCTGGTTGGAAATGATTGACTGCTTGCGCGCCTGCACCTGCTCTACGTCGGTGTTCACCGCGCGGTGCAGGTTGCGCGTGTTTTCCACCACCTGGCGGCGCAGGCTTTCACGCTGCTGCTCGCTCTGGCTCAGGCGCTGGTAGGCCTCGCGCACCTGCGAACTGGTCAGGCCGCCGCTGTAGATCGGGATGTTCAACTGCAAGCCGATGCTGGTCTGCTCGACCGGGCCGCCGTAGGCCTGCGGCAACTGGTTGGGGTTGGTCAGGCCGAAGCTGTCGTTGTCGCCGCGCTGGTAACGCGCAACCGCATCCACGGTTGGCGCATGTCCGGCCTTGCGCTGGCGCAGGGTTTCCTCGGCGGCCTGCACGGCATGGTTGGTGGCCTGCAGGTTGAGGTTCTGCTGGGTCGCGGTGTCCACCCAGGCCTTGGCGTCGTTCGGCACCGGCACCTGCACCGGCAGGGTGTGGACCACGCCCTGCAGCGAGTTGTAGTCGCGGTTGGTCAGCGTCACCAGGGCCTGGAAGGCGTCCTGCACGCGGCGCTCGGCGATGATCCGGTTGGCCCGGGCGGTGTCGTAGCTGGCCTGGGACTGCAGCACGTCGGTCTTGTCGGAAAGGCCGACGTCGAAACGTTCGTTGGACTGGTCGAGCTGGCGTCTGAACGCCGCTTCCTCGGCCTTGGTCGAGGCCAGGTTGTCCTGGGCGCGAAGCACGGCGAAATAGTTTTCCGCGCTCTGCAGGATGAGGTTCTGCTCGGTGGCCGACAGCTCCAGCGCGGCCTGTTCGTTGACCGCCTCGGCGGCTTGCAACTGGAACCAGCGGTCGGCACGGAAGATCGGCTGGGCCAGGGTCGCCTGCCAGGAGTTGCCGCTGCGGTTGGAAGTCACCGAAGGCTGGTCGATGCTGGTGCGGGTGCTCATCATCTCGGCCCCGGCAGACAGGTTCGGCAGCAGACCGGCGCGGGCCTGGGGCACCACTTCGCGGCGGGCACCATAGTCGGCGCGGGCGGCGGCGAGGTCGGCGTTGTTGTTCACCGCCTCCTGGTAGACGCTGACCAGATCGGTCCTGTTCGACAGCGTTGGGTCCGCGGCCCAGGCCATTCCGTTGGAAGCACAAGACACGGCGAGCGCCAGTGAGAGTTTGCGCAGCATAGGGCGATCCTTGAACGAAAGGGTAATTCTGAACTTGCGAGTGTAGTTGTGTGAGCATCTTGCAACAATCTGACATTTGCGCCATTTGTCCAGCTTGTGGCAGGAGGGTTGGCGTTTGACGCCACTCCAGTCTAGACTGCGTGCGTTCTTGTCGGGGTGCCTTGCGTTGAGGCTGAGATCGGAAATTCCGGATCCCGTTGAACCTGATCAGGTTAGCGCCTGCGTAGGGAACAAGATTGCTCGCTTCCCGCGAGCCCTCTTGTGCCGGGTCCGGGAATGTCGAGTCAGCCATGATGGCAACCGATACCCCCGCATTCAGCACAGCACCGCCCCCGGTGCGTCCGTGCCTTCATCAGGTTCACTCCGACATCCAACCCGTCTGGAGAGCCTGTGATGAGCAAACAAGAAAAATACCCGAGCAACCTGAGCGAATCCGCCCAGGTCGACCAGCAATCCGTGCAACCCTTCACCCGTTCGCGCAAGGTCTTCGTCGAAGGCTCGCGCCCGGACATCCGCGTGCCCATGCGGGAAATCAGCCTCGACGATACCCCCACCGACTTCGGCGGCGAGGCCAACGCCCCGGTGCTGGTCTATGACACCTCCGGTCCGTATACCGACCCCAACGTCGTGATCGACGTGCGCAAGGGCTTGGGCGACGTGCGTTCGGCCTGGATCGACGACCGCGGCGACACCGAGCGCCTTGCCGGGCTGTCCTCCGACTTCGGCCAGCAGCGCCTGGCCGACGCCGAGCTGACCAAGCTGCGCTTCGCCCACGTGCGCAACCCGCGCCGGGCCAAGGCTGGCGCCAACGTCAGCCAGATGCACTATGCGCGCAAGGGCATCATCACCGCCGAGATGGAATACGTCGCCATCCGCGAGAACATGAAGCTCCAGGAAGCCCGCGCCGCCGGCCTGCTCGACCAGCAGCACGCCGGCCACAGCTTCGGCGCCAGCATCCCGAAAGAGATCACCCCCGAATTCGTCCGCGAGGAAATCGCCCGCGGCCGCGCCATCATCCCGGCCAACATCAACCACGTGGAGCTTGAGCCGATGATCATCGGCCGCAACTTCCTGGTGAAGATCAACGGCAACATCGGCAACAGCGCCCTGGGTTCCTCGATCGAGGAAGAAGTGGCCAAGCTGACCTGGGGCATTCGCTGGGGCTCGGACACCGTGATGGACCTGTCCACCGGCAAGCACATCCATGAAACCCGCGAGTGGATCATCCGCAACTCGCCGGTGCCGATCGGTACCGTGCCGATCTACCAGGCGCTGGAAAAGGTCAACGGCGTGGCCGAGGACCTGACCTGGGAGCTGTTCCGCGACACCCTGATCGAACAGGCCGAGCAGGGCGTGGACTACTTCACCATCCACGCCGGCGTGCTGCTGCGCTACGTGCCGCTGACCGCCAAGCGGGTCACCGGCATCGTCAGCCGCGGCGGCTCGATCATGGCCAAGTGGTGCCTGGCGCATCACAAGGAGAACTTCCTCTACACCCACTTCGACGAAATCTGCGAAATCATGAAGGCCTACGACGTCAGCTTCTCGCTGGGCGACGGCCTGCGTCCGGGCTCCATCGCCGACGCCAACGACGAAGCGCAGTTCGGCGAGCTGGAGACCCTCGGCGAGCTGACCAAGATCGCCTGGAAGCATGACGTGCAGTGCATGATCGAAGGCCCGGGCCACGTGCCGATGCAGTTGATCAAAGAGAACATGGACAAGCAGTTGGAATGCTGCGACGAGGCGCCGTTCTACACCCTCGGCCCGCTGACGACCGACATTGCCCCGGGCTACGACCACATCACTTCGGGCATCGGTGCGGCGATGATCGGCTGGTTCGGCTGCGCCATGCTCTGCTACGTGACGCCGAAGGAGCACCTGGGCCTGCCGAACAAGGATGACGTGAAGACCGGGATCATCACCTACAAGATCGCCGCGCATGCCGCGGACCTTGCGAAAGGACACCCGGGCGCGCAGATTCGCGACAACGCCTTGAGCAAGGCGCGCTTCGAGTTCCGCTGGGAAGACCAGTTCAACCTGGGTCTGGATCCGGACACCGCGCGCTCGTTCCACGACGAGACCTTGCCGAAGGACTCGGCCAAGGTTGCGCACTTCTGCTCCATGTGCGGGCCGAAGTTCTGCTCGATGAAGATCACCCAGGAAGTGCGTGAATACGCCGCCAACCAGCGCATCGACGTGGTGGACGTGGCGGTCGAGGATGGCATGCGCGAGCAGGCCGAGCGGTTCCGCCAGGAAGGCAGCCAGTTGTACAAGAAAGTCTGAGGTGAACCGGGGCCGCCGCGGTGGCCCCGATCGCTGGCAAGCCAGCTCCCACAGGGATTGCATGCACCGCGGTCCCTGTGGGAGCTGGCTTGCCAGCGATGAGGCCCTCGAAATCAAAAAACATCTGCCGAGACCACTGTCGTGTCCCTACCCAGCAACTACTCCCCGGATTCCCCCGTCCCCGGTCATCAGCGCATCTTCGGTGCCCGTGACCTGTTCTCCCTGTGGTTCTCCCTCGGCATTGGCCTCATGGTCCTGCAGACCGGCGCGTTGCTGGCGCCGGGCCTGGGCCTGGCCGGGTCGATCCTGGCGATCGCCACGGGCACCCTGGTCGGGGTGCTGTTGCTGGCGGCGGTAGGGGTGATCGGCAGCGATACCGGCCTCTCGGCCATGGCCGCCCTGCGCCTGAGCCTGGGCAAGCACGGCGCGGCGTTGCCGGCGATCCTGAACCTGCTGCAACTGATCGGCTGGGGCTCGTTCGAGATCATCGTGATGCGTGACGCCGCCAGCCTGCTCGGTGCGCAGTCGTTCGGCGAAAACAGTGCGTGGAACAGCCCGCTGCTGTGGACCCTGTTCTTCGGCGGCCTGGCCACCCTGCTGGCGGTCAGCGGTCCGCTCACCTTCGTCCGCCGGGTCCTGCGCAAATGGGGCATCTGGCTGCTGCTCGGCGCCTGCCTGTGGCTGACCTGGAACCTCTTCGCCAAGGCCGACCTGGCCGCGCTGTGGGCCCGTGCCGGCGACGGTTCGATGTCGCTGGCGGTGGGCTTCGACATCGCTATCGCCATGCCGCTGTCGTGGCTGCCGCTGATCGCCGACTACTCACGCTTCGGCAAGCGCGCCAGCCGCGTATTCGGCGGCACCGCGCTGGGCTTCTTCATCGGCAACTTCTGGCTGATGAGCCTGGGCGTGGCCTACACCCTGGCCTTTGCCCCGAGCGGTGAAGTCAACGCGCTGTTGCTCGCACTGGCGGGTGCCGGCCTGGGCATCCCGCTGCTGCTGATCCTGCTCGACGAGTCGGAAAACGCCTTCGCCGATATCCACTCGGCGGCGGTATCCAGCGGCCTGCTGCTGCGCCTGAAGGTGGAGCACCTGGCCCTGGCGATCGGCATCGTCTGCACCCTGATCGCCTGCTTCGCGCCGCTGGCGCAGTACCAGAACTTCCTGCTGCTGATCGGCTCGGTGTTCGCGCCGCTGTTCGGCGTGGTGCTGGTGGACCACTTCGTGCTGCGCGGTCGCCGCCTGCCGGCGCGGGTCACCTCGTTGCACCTTGGTGCCGTGCTGGCCTGGGCGGGGGGTGTGGCCACCTACCACCTGCTGGCCAACTATGCACCGGATGTCGGCGCGACCCTGCCGGCCTTGCTGCTGGCAGGGCTGTTGCACGGGGTGCTGGGCTTCAGCCGCGGCCGGGAAACAGTTCCGGCTTGATCACGCCGTTCAGGCGCGGGTAGGGGATCTTCAGTTCGACGTGGCCCATGGCGTAGGGCGCAATGGCGTACACGTCGTACTTGAGCAGCACCGCGCCGTAGGTCAGGGCGATGTTCGCGGTCTTCTGGAACGGCCAGTTCTTCACGAACTCCTTGTCCTGGTCCAGGTTATTGGCGATCTGCCAGCCGCGGTGGGCTTCCTCCACGGTCTTCCAGAAGGTGTCTTCCTGGCCTGGTACCAGCATGTCCTGCAGGGTCAGGACCTTCTCCTGCTGGCGCGACCAGTTGATGAACGCACGCCCCGGCATGCCGTGGGCGCCGCCGGTGTCGCGATAGCTGGACAGTTCGATGATCACCAGTCCGTCATGCTGCTCGCGTACCTTGGCCTGCAGGTAGGTGCTGTTGCGGCTCTGCGCCGAGCGCAGGAAGCTGTCTTCATAGGCCTTGAGCGACGTCGGCAGCGGCGCACCCGGCTCGTCGCGGGTCAGTTGCAGCAGTCCCCGCTCGATGATGCCGTCCAGGCGCGGCTCGGCCGGGAACTGCAGGGTATCGATGTTCACCAGCGGACAATCGCTGGCGCTGCAACCGGGCTTGACGTGCTCCCAGGCCTCGCGCTTGACCTCCAGCGGCTTGCGCAGGTTGGGCTGGAAGACGCTCTGGCAGGCCCCCAGGGCAAGGGCCAGGACAGCCACGGTAGTCAGTTTGACAAGAGTCATGATGATCCTTCTGGAACAGCGGTGATCGGCCTTGGACCGTCGGCACGGCCGTCGGTTCGCCACTAGTATTCAATAGACAGACGGCGCCTATCCTCGCAGCCCTCGGGTTGACTTTAAAGAGGGTGAAAGCCGAGGGTACGCGGGGTAGGATTGCGCGAAGCTGCACGTGAGGTAACGAGGATTTCCATGACAGACAAGTTGAACACTGTTCCCAGCGCCGTCGACATCGTCCGCCGCGAGAACTGTTTCCAGGGTTTCTACCGGCTCGACCGGGTGCACCTGCGCCACGAATTGTTCGCCGGCGGCATGGGCCGCGAGATCAGCCGCGAGCTGTTCGTCCGCCACGACGCGGTGTGCGTCCTGCCCTACGATCCGCAGCGTGACGAAGTGGTGCTGATCGAGCAGTTCCGCGTCGGCGCCCTGGGCAAGACCGGCAATCCGTGGCTGATCGAGTTGGTCGCCGGTCTGATCGACAAGGACGAGGTGCCGGAAGAAGTTGCGCACCGCGAGGCACAGGAGGAAGCTGGACTGACCTTCTCCGCGCTGTGGCCGATGACCCGGTATTTCCCGTCTCCCGGCGGCAGCGACGAGTACGTTCACCTGTACCTGGGCCGTTGCAGCAGCGAGGGGGCTGGCGGGCTGCATGGCCTGGAAGAAGAGGGCGAAGATATCCGCGTGCGGGTCTGGGCATTCGAGGATGCCCTGCAGGCCGTGCGCGACGGGCAGATAGCCAATGCGGCGACGATCATCGCCCTGCAATGGCTGGCCTTGAACCGCGATGAAGTCAGGGGGCTGTGGTCGTGAGTCTTGTACGCGAGCGTTATCGGGTCGATCTGGTCGGTCTGCAGGCTGCCTGCGAGGCCAACTACGCACGCCTGATGCGTCTGTTGCCGGACATGCGCAACGCCACCAGCTCGCGCCGCATCGGCATGACCCAGGGCGACCAGATGCTCGGCGTGCTGACCCTCGACGTGGTCCTGGCCTGTCCGTACACCACCACCCTGCGGGTACGCCAGGAGCACAGCCTGCCGTGGCTGCCGGTGCCGCAGCTGGAAGTACAGGTCTACCACGACGCGCGCATGGCGGAGGTCGTCAGCGCCGAACATGCCCGTCGTTTTCGCAGCGTCTATCCCTATCCCAATGCCGCGATGCATCAGCCGGACGAAAAAGCCCAGCTCAATGTGTTCCTCGGCGAGTGGCTGAGCCACTGCCTGGCCTGTGGTCACGAATTCGAAGTGGTTCGCTGAAATGTGACGGCGGTCGTGCCTGCGGTTTGATCCTCCGATTCTTCCCCACCATAATCGTGCAGGATTCCCACAAGGAGACGGCCCCTTGCCGCACGCCACCCCCTCATCCAGTGCCCCGGTTCGTCTGGTGCAGCTTTCTGACAGTCATCTGTTCGCCGATGGCGAGGGTGCGCTGCTGGGCATGAATACCCGTGACAGCCTGCAACGGGTGATCGACCAGGTGCTCGCCGAGCAACCGCGGATCGATCTGGTCCTGGCCACGGGGGATCTGTCCCAGGACGGCACCGAGGCGTCCTACCAACAGTTTCGCAAGATGACCGCCGTGCTTGGCGCGCCGAGTCGCTGGCTGGCCGGCAATCATGACGAACCGCTGCCGATGGAGCGGGTTGCCGCGGATAGCGACCTGCTGGAACCGGTCACCGATATCGGCAACTGGCGGGTGATCATGCTCAATTCGGCGATTCCCGGCAGCGTGCCGGGGCGTCTCGACGCAGAGCAACTGGGTTTGCTCGACCGGGCCTTGAGCAGTGCCGACGGCCGTCATTGCCTGGTGTGCTTCCACCACCAGCCGATTTCCATCGATTGCGCCTGGATGGCCCCCATCGGCTTGCGCAACCCCGAGGCGCTGTTTGCCGCGATCAAGCCTTATCCACAGGCACGGGCCTTGCTCTGGGGGCATATCCACCAGGAATGGGACCAGCAGCTGGAAGGCCGCCGCCTGCTGGCATCGCCGTCCACCTGCATCCAGTTCGAGCCGGGCAGCGAGGACTTCAAGGTTGATGAACAGCGTCCGCCCGGCTACCGCTGGCTGGCGCTGCACGACGACGGTCGGCTGGAGACCGGGGTTTCCCGCCTGAAGGATTTCGCCTTCACCGTGGACTACGGCAACGGCTACTGAAGCATCGCGCAATCGCTTAAAGCTGAATCATTTCCCGGTTATCAGGCTAAACTGCGCGTTTTTGCGCCCGCTCACTTGGGCGGTTCACGGACATCCGGGGGCGAAATGTCGGGCTCGATCCTTTACATCCATGGTTTGAACAGCTCGCCGAGCTCGATGAAGGCCAGTCAGTTGCAGGCGGTCATGGCGCATATCGGCCTGTCCGGCCAGCTGCGCGTCCCGGCGCTGCATCACCACCCGCGCCAGGCCATGGCCCAGCTGGAGGCGGATCTTGCCGAGCTGGGCCGGCCATTGCTGGTCGGCAGTTCCCTCGGCGGCTACTATGCGACCCATCTGGCCGAGCGTCACGGGCTCAAGGCGCTGCTGATCAATCCGGCGGTCAATCCGCACCAGTTGTTCGACGGCTACCTGGGCACCCAGGTCAACCACTACAGCGGCGAGACTTGGGAACTGACCCACGATCACATCACCGCCCTGGCCGAGCTGGAAGTGCCGGCCCCCGTGGATGCGGCGCGTTACCAGGTGTGGCTGCAGACCGGCGACGAAACCCTGGACTACCGCCGCGCCGAGCGCTTCTACCGGGCTTGCGCCCTGCGCATCGAGGTCGGCGGCGACCACAGCTTCCAGGGCTTCGCCCTGCACCTGCCGGCCCTGCTGGCCTACGCGGGGATTGACGCACACACGTATCAAAGTCTCGATTTTTCTGTATTTTGATTGCTTTTCTTCACCCACGAATGACGACGAGAACCCATGGCCAATCCCAGCGCTAGCGCCTATAACGCAGACGCCATCGAAGTCCTCTCGGGCCTTGACCCGGTACGCAAGCGTCCGGGCATGTACACCGACACCAGCCGCCCCAACCACCTGGCCCAGGAAGTCATCGACAACAGCGTCGACGAAGCCCTGGCCGGTCATGCCCGTTCGGTGCAGGTGATCCTTCACGCCGACCATTCCCTGGAAGTCTGCGACGACGGTCGCGGCATGCCGGTGGACATCCACCCGGAAGAGGGCGTGTCCGGGGTCGAGCTGATCCTTACCAAGCTGCACGCCGGCGGCAAGTTCTCCAACAAGAACTACCAGTTCTCCGGCGGCCTGCACGGCGTCGGCATCTCGGTGGTCAACGCCTTGTCGACCCAGGTGCGGGTGCGCGTCAAGCGCGACGGCAACGAGTACCAGATGACCTTCGCCGACGGCTTCAAGGCCAGCGAGCTGGAAGTCATCGGCACGGTCGGCAAGCGCAACACCGGGACCAGCGTGTACTTCGCGCCGGATCCGAAGTACTTCGATTCGCCGAAATTCTCCGTAAGCCGCCTCAAGCATGTGCTCAAGGCCAAGGCCGTGTTGTGCCCGGGCCTGACGGTGACCTTCGAGGACAAGAGCACCGGCGAGAAGGTCGAGTGGCACTACGAAGACGGCCTGCGTTCCTACCTGGTCGACTCGGTCAGCGAGTACCTGCGCCTGCCGGACGAGCCGTTCTGCGGCAGCCTGGCCGGCAACAAGGAAGCTGTGGACTGGGCCCTGCTGTGGCTGCCGGAAGGCGGCGACGCGGTCCAGGAAAGCTACGTCAACCTGATTCCCACTGCCCAGGGCGGTACCCACGTCAACGGCCTGCGCCAGGGCCTGCTGGATGCAATGCGCGAATTCTGCGAGTTCCGCAACCTGCTGCCGCGCGGGGTCAAGCTGGCGCCGGAAGACGTCTGGGAGCGCATTACCTTCGTCCTCTCGATGAAGATGCAGGAACCGCAGTTCTCCGGGCAGACCAAGGAGCGCCTGTCGTCCCGCGAGGCTGCGGCCTTCGTTTCCGGGGTGGTGAAGGACGCCTTCAGCCTGTGGCTCAACGCCCATCCCGAGCTGGGCATGCAACTGGCCGAACTGGCCATCAGCAACGCCGGCCGTCGCCTCAAGGCGAGCAAGAAGGTCGAGCGCAAGCGCGTCACCCAGGGCCCGGCGCTGCCGGGCAAGCTGGCCGACTGCGCGGGCCAGGACCCGATGCGCGCCGAGCTGTTCCTGGTCGAGGGTGATTCCGCCGGTGGTTCGGCCAAGCAGGCGCGTGACAAGGAGTTCCAGGCGATCCTGCCGCTGCGCGGCAAGATCCTGAATACCTGGGAAGTGGACGGCGGCGAAGTCCTGGCCAGCCAGGAAGTGCACAACATCGCCGTGGCCATTGGCGTCGACCCGGGTGCCGCCGACCTCAGCCAGTTGCGCTACGGCAAGATCTGCATCCTCGCCGACGCCGACTCCGACGGCCTGCACATCGCCACGCTGCTCTGCGCCCTGTTCGTCCAGCATTTCCGTCCCCTGGTGGAAGCCGGTCACGTCTACGTGGCGATGCCGCCGCTTTACCGCATCGACCTGGGCAAGGAAATCTACTACGCCCTCGACGAAGCCGAGCGCGACGGCATCCTCGACCGCCTGGTGGCCGAGAAGAAACGCGGCAAGCCGCAGGTCACCCGATTCAAGGGCCTCGGCGAGATGAACCCGCCGCAACTGCGCGAGACCACCATGGACCCGAACACCCGGCGCCTGGTCCAGCTGACCCTCGACGACTTCGAGCAGACCCGGGAAATCATGGACATGCTCCTGGCCAAGAAACGCGCGAGCGACCGCAAGAGCTGGCTGGAAAGCAACGGCAACCTGGCCGAGGTCATGGCTTGATCCGTGTCCTGCTGGCTGGCCTGCTGGCACTGCTCGCGGTGCCAGCCGTGGCCGAGCCGTGGCCGGAGCTGAAGATGCTCGGCGAGCATCCGGTGGAAGGCATGCGCGGTGGCAACCTGTCCGGGCTGGCGCTGTGCAGCGGGACACTGTGGACCGTTTCCGACCGCGACGATGACCTGTTGTACAAGCTGGATACCGGCGGCCAGGTCTGGCAGGCCGTCGGCGTACCGCTGGCGGTGCCGCCGGTACCGGACGCCGGTTTCCCGCTCGGCCTGCGCTCGCGGCAGTGGGCGGCCTCGCTGGTGCGCGGCGGCGACCTCGATTTCGAGGGCGTGAGCTGCGACGCGGCGGGTAACCACTACATCGTCAGCGAAGCCCATGCCGCGGTGCTGCAGGTGCCGCTGGACGGCGAGCCGAACTGGCTGCGCATCGACCCGAGCATGATCCGCCAGGCCCGAGCCAGTGGCATGCTCCTGCACTTCAATGCCTTGTTCGAAGGCCTCGCCGTGAGCCCGGCGGGCGATCGCCTGTGGCTGGCGGCGGAGCGCGAGCGCCGCGGCCTGTTGCTGGTCAACCGCAAGCAGAGCACCTGGACGTGCGGCGACGCTTGCGTATTGCTCAGCGAAGCCGGTACCGAGTTGCAGCCGGAGCAGTTCCCCAATGCCCGGGAAGTCTCGCGGGACTTCTCCGACCTGGCGCTGTTCGAGGGCAAGCTGTTCACCCTGGAACGCAATGCCTACCGTATCTGCCGGCGCGACGCGCAGACCGCACAGGTGGAGCGTTGCTGGTCGTTCGCCGCCGATGCGCTGGTCGACTCGCGGCGCTACAGCCAGGCGTACGGCCTGGCCGAAGCCCTGGTGATCGATGCCGACGGTGCCTGGATCGGCGTCGACAACAACGGCGGCACCCGCACCGATGGCGAAGACCGGCCGATCGTCTGGCGTTTCGCCGCGCCGAAAGGCGGCTGGAGCGCGAAGAAATGAGCCAGACCCCGGGCCAGCGGATCGGGCGGGTGTTCATGGTGTTGGCCTGGGCCGCCGGGCTGTTTCTCGCCACGCGCTTTTTCGGCGCGTGGGAAGACAAGCAGGCCAACCCCAACACCCAGCTCACTTCGCAACACGGCGAGGGTTTCGTCGAGGTGCGACTGGCGAGCAACGGCCAGGGGCATTTCGTCGCCGACGGCCTGATCAACGGTCAGGCCGTGCATTTCATGCTCGACACCGGTGCCACCGACGTGGCGATTCCCGAATCCGTGGCCCGCGACTTTGGCCTGGAACGTGGCGCACCGGTGACCCTGAGCACCGCCAATGGCCGCACCGAGGGTTACCGCACCCGTCTGGACAGCGTGCAATTGGGCGATATCCTGCTGCGCGACGTTCGCGCCCTGGTGGTCCCCGGACTGGACGGCAACCAGGTGCTACTGGGCATGAGTGCCCTGAAACGACTTGAATTCACCCAGCGCGGCGGCATCTTGCTGCTGCGCCAGACCTTGAACTGATGAGGCCCGCATGAGCGACTCCCTTGATCTGAGCCTCGATGGCGTAGAGCGCCGGTCACTGGCCGACTTCACCGAACAGGCCTACCTCAACTACTCCATGTACGTGATCATGGACCGGGCCTTGCCGCACGTCGGCGACGGCCTGAAGCCGGTGCAGCGACGTATCGTCTACGCCATGAGCGAACTGGGCCTGGATGCCGACTCCAAGCACAAGAAGTCGGCGCGTACCGTCGGTGACGTGCTCGGTAAATTCCACCCCCACGGCGACTCGGCCTGCTATGAAGCCATGGTGCTCATGGCGCAGCCGTTCAGCTACCGCTACACCCTGGTCGACGGCCAGGGCAACTGGGGTGCGCCGGACGATCCGAAGTCCTTCGCGGCGATGCGTTACACCGAGGCGCGCCTGTCGCGCTATTCCGAGGTGCTGCTCAGCGAACTGGGCCAGGGCACGGCGGACTGGGTACCGAACTTCGACGGTACCCTGGAAGAACCCGCCGTGTTGCCTGCACGTTTGCCGAATATCCTCCTCAACGGCACCACCGGAATCGCCGTGGGCATGGCCACCGACGTGCCACCGCACAACCTGCGGGAAGTGGCCAGCGCGTGCGTGCGCCTGCTGGACGAGCCGAAAGCCACCGTCGAGCAGCTTTGCGAACATATCCAGGGCCCGGACTACCCGACCGAGGCGGAAATCATCACACCGCGTGCCGAACTGCTGAAGATCTACGAAAGCGGTCGCGGCTCGATCCGCATGCGTGCCGTCTATCGCATCGAGGACGGCGACATCGTCGTTACCGCGCTGCCGCACCAGGTCTCCGGGGCCAAGGTGCTGGAGCAGATCGCCGCGCAGATGCAGGCCAAGAAGCTGCCGATGGTCGCCGACCTGCGTGACGAGTCGGACCACGAGAACCCGTGCCGCATCGTCATCATCGCCCGCTCCAACCGTGTCGACCTCGACGAACTGATGCAGCATCTGTTCGCCACCACCGACCTGGAGTCGAGCTACCGGGTCAACGTCAACATCATCGGCCTGGACGGCCGCCCGCAACTGAAGAACCTGCGCGCGCTGCTGCTGGAGTGGCTGGAATTCCGCATCGCCACGGTCCGTCGCCGGCTGAAGTTCCGCCTCGACAAGGTCGAGCGTCGCCTGCACCTGCTGGACGGCTTGCTGGTGGCGTTCCTCAATCTCGACGAGGTGATCCACATCATCCGTACCGAGGAACATCCGAAGCAGGCGTTGATCGCCCGTTTCGACCTGACCGAGATCCAGGCCGACTACATCCTCGAAACCCGCCTGCGTCAGCTGGCGCGGCTGGAAGAGATGAAGATCCGCGGCGAGCAGGAAGAGCTGCTGAAGGAGCAGGCCAAGCTGCAAGGCCTGCTGGGCAGCGATGCCAAGCTGCGCAAGCTGGTGCGCAGCGAGCTGATCAAGGACGCGGAAACCTACGGCGACGACCGTCGGTCGCCGATCGTCGCCCGGGCCGAGGCCAAGGCGCTATCGGAAAACGAACTGATGCCGACCGAGCCGGTCACCGTGGTGCTTTCGGAAAAGGGCTGGGTACGTTGCGCCAAGGGTCACGATATCGACGCCACCGGCCTGTCGTACAAGGCGGGCGATGGTTTCAAGGTGGCGGCGGCGGGGCGGTCCAACCAGTTCGCTGTGTTCATCGACTCCACCGGTCGCAGCTACTCGGTGGCGGCCCATACCCTGCCGTCGGCACGGGGCCAGGGCGAACCGCTGACCGGGCGCCTGGCGCCACCGCCGGGCGCGTCCTTCGAGTGCGTGCTGCTGCCGGACGACGAGGCGCTGTACGTCATCGCCTCCGACGCGGGCTACGGCTTCGTGGTCAAGGGTGAAGACCTGCAGGCCAAGAACAAGGCGGGCAAGGCGCTGCTGAGCCTGCCGAATGGCGCGAAGGTGCTGGCACCGCGGCTGGTGGCCGACCGCGAGCAGAACTGGCTGGCGGCGGTGACCACCGAAGGTCGCCTGCTGGTGTTCAAGATCAGCGACCTGCCGCAACTGGGCAAGGGCAAGGGCAACAAGATCATCGGCGTACCCGGCGATCGGGTTGCCAGTCGTGAAGAATATGTCACGGACATGGCGGTACTCTCCGACGGAGCGACCCTTGTATTGCAAGCCGGCAAGCGTACGCTATCGCTCAAGGGTGAGGACCTGGAGCACTACAAGGGTGAGCGCGGACGCCGTGGCAACAAGTTGCCGCGCGGCTTCCAGCGGGTCGACGCGCTGTTGGTCGACAGTCCCGAGTAGGCGTTTTAGACGCCCGGAAACAGTATTTTCCTACGTGTTACGGGCGTAAATGCTGGAGTCATGTCGCATTTTCGCGGATGATAGCCCCCCTGCGGTGCCAGCGTGGCTGGGTGCCCGAATGAATTCATGTGTATCACTGCGGTGCCGTGTGGTGGCCGCCTGGATGGGATGATGACTTTTCTGCGCCTTCCATTTGTTCTACTGCTGACGGGCGTGTTGGGCCTGGCCGGGTGCAGCATGCACCAGCCGGTCGCGCTCTATCAGCTCGACAGCGGCGAGCCGGGGCAGCCGAAGCAGAGCGCCGGCATGGCGGTGGTCCTGGGGCCGGTATCGGTCGCCGACTACCTGCAACGGGAAACCCTGCTGCAACGCCAGCCGGACGGCAGCCTCACCGCGGCGACCGACGGTCGCTGGGCTGGCAGCCTCTCCGCCGATATCGATCAACTGCTGGTGCGTCAGCTGGCCTGGCGTCTGGACAGCCAGCGCGTGGTCCTGGCCCCGGCCAGTACCGGTTTCAGCCCGGATGTGCAGGTGCTGCTGTCGATCACCCGGCTGGATTCCGGAGCGAACCAGCCGGCGATCCTCGATGCGCAATGGCGCCTGCTTGACCGTCGTGGTCAGGTGCGTGACAACCGCATCGTCCACCTTGAACAACCGCATAGCGGCAGTTCGTCGGCGCAGGTCCAGGCCCAGGGCCAGTTGCTGCAACGCCTGGCCGAACAGCTGAGCACTGCGGTGAAGCCGCTGGCCAACCAGCCGGCACTGGCCGAGGAAGCGCCACCGAAGAAACCGGCTGCGCCGGTGCAGGTGCGCAAGGAGCCGGAGAAGCCGAAGATCCCTATGGCTTCGCCGATTCGCACCGATATGGAAGTGTTCCGCTTCTGAGGTTGCAGCAGACATGAAAAAGCCCGCAGAGATGCGGGCTTTTTCATTTGGGCCAGGAAGCAGCTTTGTCCGTGCTGGCCTCATGGATCTCAGCTTTTCACTTGCCGCTCATGCATCCGCGCCAACTGCCGCTCCAGCATCGACGGATAGGGCTCCATCAGCCGCTCCACGCAGCAAGCCCCTTCCGGACTGGCAATCGGCCGGATCCGCGCGCGCTGGCGGATCAGCGCGTCATCGCTGATCCTGCGCTCCACCAGCAGCAGGTTGCGGCTGTGCTGCGACAGGGCCAGGGCGTCCTGGGCCTTCTCGGTCAGCAGCAGGTCGATCTGGCTCAGGCCCTGCAGGTCTTCACCCAGCGCCAGGCCCAATTGCAGCTGCAAGGTGATGCCGCTGTCGGCCACTTCCACCTGCAAGGCATGCCCCAGCGCCCGCAGCAGCTCACCGCAGCAAATGGCGTTGGTCAGGTAGTCCTCGCCACTGTCCTGGCTGTGGAACAGCAGCAGGGTGCTGCCGTCGTTCAGGGTTTCCACTTCGCCTTCATACAACGAGGCGGCCTGGTCCAGGCAGTCGCGGTAGCGGTCCAGCAGTTCGGTCAGGCGAGCACGGGGCAGGCGCCGCAGTTGCTCCTGGGAGCCAAGTTGCACGGCGAGCACCGCGCTCTTCTGCGGTTCCCGCGGTGCGGCCGGCTTGGCGGCAGCGGACTTGGCCGCAGGGGTCGCCAGGTCGCCCAGGTCGGCGAAGGCATCGTCGTCCTCGTCTTCTTCCGCCTCGATGTTGCGGGCTTTCGGGCGGGCGACCGCCGGGGCTTCGTCGAAGCCCGGATCACGCAGGTCGCGCACTTCGAACGGCTCGACGTCTTCCTCGAAATCGTCCTCGATCTCCGGCTCCGGCTCGACTTCCTTCGGCGGTGGGGCGAAGCGCGCGTGCAACTGGCGGGCAAGATCGCCGATCTCGTCCTGGCGTTCGGTGGCCGGGGTGTATTCGTCGAGGTCGCGCAGCCATACCCGCAGCTGCAGGAGCGGGGTCGAGACGTAGCGGCCGAGGCGCAGGCTCATGGTCAGCGCCAGGGCCAGCAGGATGCCGGCGAGGATGCCCATGCTCTGCAGGCTGATGGTCATCGGCTGCTGGAACTGGCTCATGTCCAGGCTGATGCGCAACTGCCCGGCGGTGACGTCCTGGAAGGTGATCTTGGTCTGGTACAGGCCTTCGGCCTCGCCCAGCAGGCTGTTCTTCGGACGCTGGCCGGCCTCGGCGAGGATGCGGTTGTCCACGCTGTAGATGGCGGCGTGGGCCACCAGCGGGTTCTTCACCAGGTTGCCGAGCAGCACGTTGAGACTGAGGATGTCGTTGGACACCAGCAGCTCGGTGGCCGAGGTCGCGGTCTGGGTGGTCAGGCTTTGCCCGAGGGCGTCGGCCTGTTCATGCATGGCTTCCTTGAACTGCAAACCCATCACGCAGGCGTAGATCACCAGCGCCAGGGCAACCAGGAAGACGTTGTGGCAGGCGATGCGCAGTGCCAGTGGCACGCGACGCTGACGCAGGGCACGAAAGATCAGCAGGAAGAAGTTGTCGGTTTTGACGGGCGTGGGCCGGTTCACTGAGCGCGGCTCTTTATGACGGAGAAATTGCTGCGCAGTATAGCGAGCGACCCTCGGACGGCAAAGCATCGACTGCGCCCGATGGTCTGCAAAAGGCGGTAGAATGCGCATTTTTTGCACGTCCTGGAGCCCGTCTTGCGCGAAATCGTCTTGATCAACATCACCGGTGAGGACCGTCCGGGCCTGACCGCGGCCATTACCGGCGTCCTGGCCCGTGGCGGTGTGAATATCCTCGATATTGGCCAGGCGGTGATCCACGACACCCTGTCCTTCGGCATCCTCGTCGAAATCCCGGGCACCGAGCAGGGTTCCTCGGTGCTCAAGGACCTGCTGTTCACCGGCTACGAGCTGAACCAGCAGGTGCGCTTCACCCCGGTGTCCGAGGACGACTACCGCAACTGGGTGGCCAACCAGGGCAAGCCGCGCCACATCGTCACCCTGCTGACCCGCAAGGTTACCGCCGAGCAGTTGCAGCGGGTCAGCTCCATCACCGCCCAGTACGGCCTGAACATCGACCATATCGACCGCCTGTCCGGTCGCGTGGCGCTGGACACCCCGGCCGAGCAGGGCAAGGGCTGCATCGAGTTTTCCGTGCGCGGCGAACCGGCCGATCCACAGGCGCTGCGCGCCGAGTTCCTCAGCGTGGCCCAGGAGCTCAACGTCGACATCGCCTTCCAGCAGGACTCGCTGTTCCGCCGCAACCGCCGTCTGGCGGTGTTCGACATGGATTCGACGCTGATCGAGGCCGAGGTGATCGACGAACTGGCCAAGGCTGCCGGCGTCGGCGAGCAGGTTTCGGAAATCACCGAGCGCGCCATGCGCGGCGAACTGGACTTCCGCGCCAGCTTCAAGGAGCGCCTGGCCCTGCTCAAGGGCCTGGATGTCAGCGTCCTCGACGAGATCGGTGCCTCGCTGCGCCTGACCGAAGGTGCCGAAACCCTGTTCGCCGAACTCAAGCGCCTGGGCTACAAGACCGCCATCCTCTCCGGCGGCTTCACCTACTTCGCCAAGCAACTGCAGGCCAAACTGGGCATCGACTACGTGTTCGCGAACGAGCTGGAAGTGGTCGACGGCAAGTGCACCGGCGTCGCCATCGAGCCGATCGTCGATGCGCAGCGCAAGGCCGACCTGCTCGCCGAACTGGCGCGCAAGGAAGGTCTGCAGATGGAGCAGACCATCGCCGTGGGTGATGGCGCCAACGACCTGCCGATGCTCGGCATCGCCGGCCTGGGCGTGGCTTTCCGCGCCAAGCCGCTGGTACGCCAGTCGGCCAAGCAGGCGATTTCGACCCTGGGCCTCGATGGCGTGCTCTATCTCCTGGGCATGCGTGATCGCGAAGGGAATGCCTGAATAGAGCGAACGGTTCTAACCATTCGTCCCTTGTGTCCTGGCGTTCTTTGAGAGGCGACTAGGCTTGCTCGCGTGCGGCCCGTTCCCAGGGCTGCACGGCCGGTCTGGAAACTGGCCGGTCCCACCAGCAACTTCAAGGAGATGAAGTTCATGGCGATTTCGAACAAGTACGCAGTTCAGAACCAATGGGGTGGCAACAGTGCGCCGTGGCATCCGGGTGGAACCTGGAAACTCGGTGCGCGGGACAACCAGCACGTGGTAGCCATCGATATCCGTTCCGGCGATGGCGGTGTGACCTTCAAGGGCAACATGACCTATTCGGGCGAAGGCCCGATCGGCTTCAAGGCCAAGCGTGTCGCGCAGAACCGCTACGAAGTCCAGAACCAGTGGGGCGGCAACGATGCCCCTTGGCATCCGGGCGGCGAATGGGTCATTGGCGGCCGTGACAACCAGAGCGTCGTCGCCCTGAGCGTCAAGTCCAACGATGGTGGCAAGAGCCTCGATGGCACCAACACCTATGACAACGAAGGCCCGATCGGCTTCCGCAGTCATCTGGAGTAAGGCTTCAGGCTGAAGAACCGCCCCTCTCGCCAGGGGCGGTTTTGTTTTTGTGGGGCAGCAAGGCGGCCCTGACGGTCAGGCCTTTGGCAGCGCCAGGCACTGACCCATGGATACCGCGGAACCGGCGCCCAGGCTTTCGGCCCACTTCACCTGCTCCGGACCGAACAGCACGATGGCGGTCGAACCCAGCTTGAAGCGACCCAGCTCCGCACCTTTCTCCAGATGGATCGGCGCGCGCGACGCTTCGTCGTAGCGGAAAGTCTTCAGCTCGCGCTTCGGCGGGGTGACCAGGCCGGCCCATACCGTCTCGATCGAGGCGACGATCATCGCTCCCACCAGCACCACGGCCATCGGACCGCGCTCGGTATCGAACAGGCAGACCACGCGCTCGTTTCGGGCGAACAGCTCGGGAACGTTTTCCGCAGTGGTCTGGTTCACCGAGAACAGGCGGCCCGGGACGTAGATCATTTCGCGCAGGGTGCCGGCCAGTGGCATATGCACGCGGTGGTAGTCCTTCGGCGACAAGTACACGGTGGCGAACTCGCCGCCCATGAAGGGCGCGGCATTGGCCGGGTCACCGCCGAGCAATTCCTGGGCGCTGAAGCTGTGGCCCTTGGCCTGGAAGATGCGGCCGTGCTCGATCGGGCCGAGCTGGCTGATGGCACCGTCGGCCGGGCAGAGTATCGCGCCCGGGGTCTCGTCCAGCGGGCGGGCGCCCGGCTTCAGGGCACGGGTGAAGAAGTCGTTGAAGTGCTCGTAGGCGGTGACGTCTTCCACCAGGGCCTGGGACATGTCCACCTGGTAGCGCTTGGCGAACCATTGGGTGAAGGCGTTCTTGAACCAGCGCACGCGGCATTCGGCGATGCAGCCGGCCAGGCGCGACAGCAGGTGGTGGGGCAGCAGGTACTGGCTGATGATGAACAAACGGGATTTCATTGGGTTTCCTTAAACTTCGACGGGCGTGTCCGGATGGTTGCCCCATTCGCCCCAGGAGCCGGCGTACGCCTTGACCCGTGGGTAGCCCAGGTGCTTGGCCACCAGGTAGGTGAAGCCCGAGCGGTGGTGTGTCTGGCAGTGGGTGACCACTTCCTTGTCCTTGCTGATGCCGAGCTGTTCGAGGATCTGTGGCATGTCCTTGCGGATGCGCAGGGCGTCGTTCAGGTCCATGCCGGCGGTCCACTCGAAGTTGACCGCGCCCGGAATGTGCCCGCCCTTGGCGGCGAGGACCTTCTCGCCACGGTATTCGCCGGGGCTGCGCGCGTCCCAGATCGCCAGGTCGGCGGCGCCAAGACGGCTTTGCAGGTACTCGCGGGTGGCGGTGGGCTCGTCGTGCAGGACCAGGTGCACCGGTTCGCCGACAGCAGCTGGCACCTCGGTGCTCAGCTTGTTCGCTGGCCAGGCCTGCACGCCGCCATTCAGGTAGTGGTAGCGGGTGTGGCCGATGACATCCAGCAGCCAGATGAAGCGACCGGCCCAGCCACCGCCTTCGTCGTCATAGACCACGTAGGTAGCGTTGGCGCGATGGCCCAGTTCGCCGAACAGCTTTTCCAGCTCGGCCTTGGCCGGCGCCAGGCCCGGCGCCGGTGGCTGGCCCAGTTGCGTGCGCTTGGGATCGACGAAGCGGGCACCGGGGATATGGCCGCTGCCGTAGCGATTGGCGCTGGTCAGGTCGACCAGGATCAGTTCCGCCGAATCGAGGCGTGGCAGCAGGTCCGCCGGTTCGATCACCAGGGGCAAGCCAGAAAAGTCGGTCATCCAGAGACTCCAGATCGGAACAGAGGGTGGCGATTGTAGCGCAGGGTCAGGCGCTACGGTTGCTGAAGGTGGCGAGGGCGCGCTCCAGGCATTGCGCGGTCTTGGCGAAGGCCTGCACGCTGACTTCCGAGAACGGTCCGCCGCCCTGGTCGGCCATCAGCACCATCACCACCTTGCCGTTGTTCGACAGCGAACGCAGCAGCAGGTTTTCCCCGCGGAACAGCGTGCGCAGGCTGGCGGGCAAGAGGGCGGAGAACTGGGCGTGGTTCTGCGGGGTCAGGCGCAGTTGCGCGGACTGGGCCAGCAGGCGTTGCAGCAGCTTGCTCTGGGTCACCGGCACGGTGAGATTGGCGGCCTGTTGCGGCAGCCCGGCCAGTTGGTGGACGCGCAGGAAACTGTGGGTCTTGTCGCTCATCAGCAGCAGCACGCGCTTCATCCCGCAGGCCTGCAGGGCTTCGCGGGCGTAGGAGGTCAGGTGCATGGCGTTGGAGAACGGCGTGGGTTCGCTCAGCAGTTCGGCGCAGAACTTGCGCCAGTCGCCCAGCGCCTTGCTGTCGGGGATGTCGGCCTGCTGCATGCCGCGCGGAATGTAGCGGGCATTCGCCGGCCAGAGCAGCATCTGCGCCGGATGGAACACGCCTTCCAGCGCGTGCTTGCGCGCACTCTGCGCCGCCTGCTGGTGGCTCTGGCTCTGGACGTCCTCCAGCGGTGCCTGCAAGTACAGGCTGATCAGTTGTTGCCAGCGCCGGATGTGGGTGCCGGTCCAGGCGTGCTGCGAAGACAGGGCCAGGCCGTTCGCCAGCAGCACGGTGTTGGCCGGGTGATTCAGCCAGCGCCGCAGTGCCGGGTCGGCGTCGAGCTTTTGTTGCTGGCGCAGCGGACTCTTGTGGTCGCGGGCGATGTGCATGACCCTGGCCAGCGAGCGGCGCTCTTCCTGTAGCAGGTGATAGCCCTGGGTGACCCAGGTTGGCAGGCGCCAGAACTCGGCCAGCGCCTGGCACAGGCCGAGCAGGCGCACGCCGAAGAGTTCCCGCTCCACCTTCGGGGCCGGCTCGCCGCGATGCACCACGCGCAGTTCCCATTCTTCCAGCAACTGCGGATGGGTCAGGGCCAGCGGCCACAACGGCGAAAGGAACAGCAGGCTGCCCCAGTGGATGTCCTGCCAGAGTCGCGCCAGGCGGCTGGCGAACAGGCCGCTGGCCTGCTGGCTCGCATGCTGGCTGATCATCTGCAATTGGCGCAGGGCCAGGGGAATCTCGTTGACCGGGGCGGTGTGCAGGCGCTCCACCAGTGACTCGACCCGGGCCAGCCCAAGGCGGTTGAGGGCGACTTCGAGGTTCTCCGCAGGTTCCGCGATGGTGGCGTGGGTATGCCGATTGGCCTCGCGCATCACACTGAGGACCAAAGCCGGACTATCCTGCATGACTTCGGCAATGTCGCGCAGCGAGCGGCGACTGTCCGCGATCGCCGCTTTCACGCGGTCGTGGCTGTGACAGGGAACCGGAAGGTGAGTGCCATCCAGTAGTTTGATCCAGGCGTCGAGGGTCTTCGGAGTGGTAGTTGGCACGATGGTTTCACTAGGCATGCTGGAAATGGGCCAAGCTGGCTTTTCGCCTTCGCTGGCTATAGTCTGGCGCAGAACTGCCGATAAGTAGAAGAAGAGTTTTACGAACTTCCGTCCCCGACCCGAGACCCGACAGTAAGTGCTTTCTACCTATGGCTAAAATTATCGGCATCATCGTCGTATTCGCGAGCGTGCTTGGCGGATATGTTCTCTCCCACGGCAAGATCGCGGCCCTGATCCAGCCTTTCGAGGTGCTGATCATCGGCGGTGCCGCATTCGGTGCGTTCCTCCAGGCCAACCCTGGCTATATGACCATGCACGTCGTGAAGAAGTCGCTGAGCATGTTCGGCAGCCGCTTCTCCCACACCTTCTATATAGAAGTGCTGGGCCTGGTCTACGAGATCCTCAACAAGAGCCGCCGCGAAGGCATGATGGCGATCGAAGGCGACATCGAGGATGCCGCTGCCAGTCCGATCTTCGCCAAGTACCCGGCGGTGCTGAAGGATGAGCGCATGACCGCGTTCATCTGCGACTACCTGCGGATCATGTCCACCGGCAACATGGCGCCCCACGAGCTGGAAGGCCTGTTCGACATGGAGCTGCTGAGCATGAAGGAAGAGCTGGAACATCCTTCCCATGCGGTTACCGGTATCGCCGACGGCATGCCCGGCTTCGGTATCGTCGCGGCGGTATTGGGTATCGTGGTGACCATGGCGTCCCTCGGCGACGGGGACCAGAAATCCATCGGCCTACACGTGGGTGCGGCACTGGTGGGTACCTTCTTCGGTATTCTCGCGGCCTACGGCTTCTTCGGTCCTCTGGCCAACTGCCTGGCCCACGATGCCAAGGAAGAGCTGAACACCTACGAGGCGATCAAGGCTTCCCTGGTGGCTTCGGCTTCCGGCATGCCGCCGTCGCTGGCGGTCGAGTTCGGGCGCAAGGTGCTCTATCCGAAGCACCGTCCGAGCTTCGCCGAGCTGGAACAAGCAGTCCGCGGTCGCTGATCCATGGAAAACAATCAGCCGATTATCATCAAGCGCGTCAAGCGCTTTGGCGGCGGCCACCACGGCGGTGCGTGGAAGATCGCCTTCGCCGACTTCGCCACGGCGATGATGGCGTTCTTCCTGGTGCTGTGGCTGCTGTCCACCGCCACGCCGGAACAGAAGATCGCCATCGCCGGCTACTTCAAGGACCCGATCGGGTTCTCCGAAAGCGGCACGCCGTACATCATCGACCTCGGCGGCTCGCCCGAGCTGGCGCCGGAAAAGACCATCAACCCGGAGCAGAAGGCCGAGCCGACGCCCGAGAGCAGCATCGTCAGCCCTGAGCAGGTCGACAGCCTGGCCGAGCAGGTGGAGCGCGAGCGTCTCGAACTGGTCCTGCAGGAACTGCAGAACAAGGTCGAGCAGAGCCCCGAGTTGCAGAAGTTCAAGGACCAGATTCTCTTCGAGATCACCCAGGATGGCTTGCGCATCCAGATCGTCGATAACGAGAACCGGCCGATGTTCGACCTCGGCAGCGCGCGCCTTAAGCCGTACTTCGAAGACATCCTGCTGGCCATGGCCGACACCATCAAGACGGTGCCGAACAAGATCAGCGTCAGTGGCCACACCGATGCCAAGCCGTATGCCGGCACCGGCGAGTTCGGCAACTGGGAGCTGTCGGCCAACCGTGCCAACGCCGCACGGCGTGCGTTGGTCGCGGGCGGTTACCCGGATGGCCAGGTGGCACGGGTGGTGGGTTATGCCTCGTCGTCGCTGTTCGATCGCGAGCATCCGCTGAATCCGGTCAACCGTCGCATCGATATCGTCGTGCTGACCAAGAAAGCCCAGCGCGCCATCGAAGGCGAGCAGAACGCGCCGGAGAATCCGGCACCGTCGACGACGCCAGATGCATCGGGCGCGGCACCCGCTGCGCAACCGGAGGCCGAGCCGATGCAGCCCCATGAGCTGCGCGAGAAGCTGAACATCTTCGAGGACGGTGTCCTGAAGATGGATGAGCCCGGCAAGAAGCAGTAAGCGCCGGGGTATGAAAAACGCCCGCCCGGATCACTCCGGGCGGGCGTTTTTCATTGTGCAATTCAGAAACCGCGGCGCAGGCGGGCCTTCAGGTCGGTATGGAAGAACTCGGCATTGTTGCGATTGCTCTCGCCACCGTCCTTGCTGATCGCGCGGCGGAAGGTCTGCTCGTCGTGGTAGGCGCTGACGAACAGGTCGATATGCTCGCGCCGGGTCAGGGTCGGCCAGCGCTCCAGGTAGCCCGGCAGGCTGCCTTCGCACTGGTAGAAGGCCAGTCGGCGGTTCAGCTGGGTGGCGCTGCCGAGGCTGAACGGAACCCACCATTCATCCACGCCACCCTGGCCGAGCACGGTGATGACGTGGGTGCAGGCATTGATATTGGTGTTGAGCAGGGTGCAGATATCGTCGGTGGTCTGCTGCGCCTGCGGGTCGAACAGTTCGAGGCAGGTGTTGATGCCTTCGAGCTTGAGTCGTTCGTTGATCACGAACGCGTCGAGGCGATCAGGGTGGCGGTAGCTGATGAATACAGGCATCACGAAGCGTCCTTTCTGGTGAAAGCGGCGACGATCAGTGAATTCCTGCAGCCCGGCAATAGATGGCCGGAAACAAAGAAGGGTCCTACGTTTTCGTATGAATAGTCCTACGGATAGGGCCTACTGGCGGTATTTCCCGGGAAGGGAGATACCGCACGGTGGGTCAGTAGGTGTCTTGCGGCAGGCTGGCGATGATGGAGCGATAGCTGTTCATCCGCTGCTGCTGGATCCGCCCGTCTTCCAGGGCCTTGAGCAGGGCGCAGCCAGGTTCGCGGTCGTGCTTGCAGTCGCGGAAGCGGCAGGTGCCGAGCAGGTCGGTGAACTCGATGAAGCCGGCCTCGACATCGTCGCGGCTGACATGCACCAGGCCGAATTCACGGATGCCCGGGGAGTCGATCAGCTCGCCGCCACCGGGGAAGTGGTACAGGCGGGCGGTGGTGGTGGTGTGCTGGCCCTGGCCGGACCATTCCGACAACGCGCCGACCCGGGTCTGCACCTCGGGGAGCAGGCTGTTGACCAGCGACGACTTGCCTACCCCGGACTGGCCGACGAAGACGCTGATGTGGCCGTCGAGCATCTTCTGCAACTGCTGCATGCCGTCGCCGTGGTGCGCCGACACTTCCAGCAATGGATAACCCAACTGCCGATACACCGCGAGCAACGCGTTCAGTGCCGGGCCGTTTTCGTCGTCGATCAGGTCGGCCTTGTTCAGCAGCAGCAGCGGGCGGATGCCGGCGTGCTCGGCGGCCACCAGGTAGCGGTCGATGAGGTTGGCATGGGGCTCGGGTGCGGGGGCGAAGACGATCACGATCAGGTCGACGTTGGCAGCGACCGGCTTGAGCTGGCCACGGCTGTCGGGGCGGCACAGCTCGGTGCTGCGCGGTAGTTGCGCGACGATCACGCCGATGCCCTGGTTGCCGGCACGCCAGACCACGCGGTCGCCGGTCACCAGCGCCGGCAGGTTGGCGCGCAGGTGGCAGCGGAAGACCTGGCCGGCCTCCTGGCCATCGTCGGCCTCGACCTCAACCTGCACGCCGAAGTGCGCGATCACCAGGCCAGTCTGTTCCGGACCCAGGTCGCCACCTTCGAGCACCTCCAGGGCGCGCTCCTCACGTTTCGCGGCGCGGGCGGCACGCTCTTCCTGGATCTTTTCGATGCGCCAGTTCTGGCGGCGATTGAGCTGGCGTTTGGCCATGAATGTCTCGTCGTTAAAGCGGGGATATTGAAACGGCGTCGAGTTTAGCACGCCCCACTAGGCTAAACTGCGCACCTACCGAGGAGCCCAATCATGCAGAACACACAGAACCTGATCTGGATCGACCTGGAAATGACCGGTCTGGACCCTGACCAGGACGTCATCATCGAGATGGCGACCATCGTCACCGACAGCGATCTCAACACCCTGGCCGAAGGCCCGGTGATCGCCATCCACCACAGCGACGAAGTCCTCGCCCGCATGGACGACTGGAACACCCGTACCCACGGTGCCTCCGGACTGACCCAGCGAGTGCGCGAGAGCACCATCGACATGGCAACTGCCGAAGCGCAGACCATCGCCTTCCTGGAGCAGTGGGTGCCGAAGGGCAAGTCGCCGATCTGCGGCAACAGCATCTGCCAGGATCGCCGCTTCCTGTACCGCCACATGCGTTCGTTGGAAAACTACTTCCACTACCGCAACCTGGACGTCTCGACCCTGAAGGAACTGGCCGGTCGCTGGGCGCCGGAGGTGAAGGACGGCTTCAAGAAGGGCAGTACCCACCTGGCGCTGGACGACATCCGCGAGTCGATTGCCGAGCTGCGCCACTATCGCGAGCATTTCATCAAGTTCTGATGAGTCAGGGGGGGCGTTGTTTTTTGCCCTCTTTTGGTGCGAGCAGCAACTGGTTAGACTGCGCGCCTTTCTGCCAGGACTCGCACCATGTTGTTGATGCTCTACCTCATCGCCATCACCGCCGAAGCCATGACCGGTGCCCTGTCCGCCGGGCGACGCGGCATGGACTGGTTCGGCGTGGTGCTGATCGCCTGCGTGACCGCCCTGGGTGGCGGTTCGGTGCGCGACGTGCTGCTGGGCCATTACCCGCTGACCTGGGTCAAGCACCCGGAATACCTGGTGCTGACCAGCGTCGCGGCGCTGCTGACCATCTTCATTGCCCCGCTGATGCGTCACCTGCGCTCGCTGTTCCTGGTGCTCGACGCCCTGGGCCTGGTGGCGTTTACCCTGATCGGCTGCATGACCGCGCTGGAGCTGGGCCACGGCATGCTGGTGGCCTCCATCAGTGGTGTGGTTACCGGGGTGTTTGGCGGCATCCTGCGGGACATCTTCTGCAACGACATCCCGCTGGTGTTCCGCCGCGAGCTGTACGCCAGCGTCTCCTTCGCGGCTGCCTGGTGCTACATGGGCTGCATCTACCTCAAGCTACCGGCCGAGCAGTCGATCCTGATCACCCTGTTCGGCGGCTTCCTGCTACGCCTGCTGGCGATCCGCTTCCACTGGGAAATGCCCAAGTTCCACTACAACGACGAGCACTGACGCTCGGCGTGCTGCCTGAGTGCCCACTCCACATGCTCGCGGACCAGCTCGGACGGGTAGTCGCGGCGGGCATTCAAGGCTTCCAGCACCGGGATGGTCGACGGTGCGTTGCCCAGGCCGACGGCCAGGTTGCGTAGCCAGCGCTCGTAGCCGGCACGGCGTAGTGGCGAGCCTTCGGTGCTGGCGAGAAAGCGTTCCTCATCCCACATGAACAGTTCCGCCAGGCCGGCGTTGTCCAGGCCGTGGCGGGGCTTGAAGTCGTTTTCCGCGGTGTCCTTGGCGAAGCGGTTCCACGGACAGACGATCTGGCAGTCATCGCAGCCGAACACGCGATTGCCGATCATCGAGCGCAGTTCCTCGGGAATGGCGTTCTTCAGTTCGATGGTCAGGTAGGAAATGCAGCGCCGCGCATCCAGTTGGTACGGGCCGACGAAGGCGTTGGTCGGGCAGATGTCCAGGCAGGCGCTGCAGCGCCCGCAGTGCTCGGTGGCCTGGGCTTCGTCCACCGGCAGCGGCAGATCGACGAACAGCTCGCTGAGGAAGAAGTAGCTGCCGGCCTTGCGGTTGAGCAGCAGGGTGTTCTTGCCGATCCAGCCGAGGCCGGCCTGCTGGGCGATGGCCTTTTCCAGCACCGGGGCGCTGTCGACGAAGGCGCGGAAGCCGAACGGGCCTATTTCCTTCTGGATACGCTCGGCCAGGTGCTGCACGCGCTTGCGCACCAGTTTGTGGTAGTCGCGACCGAGGGCGTAGCGGGAGATATAGGCCTGTTCCGGCTGGGCCAGGCGTTGGGCCATCTGCGTGTCGCCGGGCAGGTAGTCCATGCGCAGCGAGACCACCCTCACCGTGCCGGGCACCAGTTCGTCGGGATGCGAGCGCTTGCTGCCGTGGGCGCCCATGTAGTCCATCTCGCCGTGGTAGCCGGCGGCCAGCCAGCGTTCCAGGTGCTGTTCGTGCTCGGCCAGGTCCACGCCGGCGATGCCGACGTGGGCAAAACCCAGTTCGCGCCCCCATTCCTTGATGGCGTGGGCGAGGGCGGAGAGATCGATGGAAGAGGCGGACATGCGAAATAGGGCAATCAGGGGGCAGGTGCGTATAATTCTGCCAGACATCGGAGCCGAACGACGCATGCCTCAGACCAAACACCCTATGCACGAGCCGCTGGTACTCACCCGCGACGCCTTGACGCGCCTGCCCGCGCGTGCGGCGAACGCCCACAAAGGCCAGTTCGGTCACGTCCTGGCGGTGGGCGGCGACCGCGGTACCGGCGGCGCTGTCCTGCTCAGTGCCGAAGCCGCCCTGCGCTGTGGCGCGGGCCTGGTATCCCTGGCCAGTCGTCCCGAGCATATGCCCGCCGCGCTGGCGCGCCTGCCGGAGGTGATGAGCCTCGGCGTGCATTCGGCCAATCAGTTGATGGCACCGATCGAGCGAGCTTCGGTGCTGGTGGTCGGTCCGGGCTTGGGCCAGGCGGCCTGGGGCCGCAGCCTGCTGTCGGCGGTGGCCAGTTCGAGCCTGCCGCAGGTGTGGGATGCCGATGCCCTGAACCTGCTGGCAGCCTCGCCGGTGGCCCTGGTGCGTGGCAGCATCATCACGCCGCACCCGGGCGAGGCAGCGCGCCTGCTGGGGATTTCCACCGAGGCGGTACAGGCCGACCGCCCCGGCGCCGCGCGCAAGCTGGCGCGCAAATACAACGCGGTGTGCGTGCTCAAGGGTGCTGGCACCCTGGTCACCGACCCGCACGGCCAATTGGCCCTGTGCAAGCGTGGCCATCCGGCCATGGCCGGCGCGGGGCTGGGCGACGTGCTCAGCGGCGTCCTCGGCGCCCTGCTGGCGCAGGAGACGAACGCCTGGGACGCCGCCTGTCTCGGGGTCTGGCTGCATGCCTGCGCCGGCGAGCGCCTGGGCGACCAGGGCCGCGGCCTGGCAGCGCACGACCTGATCCCGTCTATTCGTCAGTTGTTGGAGGAGCATTCAGCGTGTCAGGCATAACCCTGTTTCTGGCCGATGAGCAGGCCATGGTCGACTTCGGTGCGCGTATCGCCCAGGTGACACAAGGCCATGGTGTGATTTTTCTCGAAGGCGACCTCGGAGCGGGCAAGACCACCCTGTCCCGGGGCATCATCCGTGGCCTCGGGCATACCGGTGCTGTGAAAAGTCCTACATTTACTGTTGTGGAACCGTACGAAATCGGTGAAGTCCGAGCATTTCACTTCGACCTTTATCGCCTGGTCGATCCGGAGGAGCTGGAGTTCATGGGGATTCGCGACTATTTCGAGGGTGATGCCTTGTGTCTGTTCGAGTGGCCGGACAAGGGGGAGGGCATTTTGCCAAAGCCGGACCTGACCATTACCATAAGCCCCCAGGCGAGCGGCCGGTCGTTGAGCCTGTTGCCGCAAGGTGCTCGCGGTGAAGCCTGGTGTGCCGCTCTGGCCTTGGAATTCAAATAGAAATGGGGAAAGGTATGCGCTTTCGCGCACTGGTTGCCGTCGTAGGACTGCTGCTTACGGCAGTGACCGTCGAGGCCTTCGCTGCCACGCAGGTCAAGAGCATGCGTCTGTGGCGGGCGCCGGACAACACACGGCTGGTCTTCGACCTCTCCGGCCCGGTGGAGCACGGCGTGTTCACGCTGACCGCGCCGGATCGCCTGGTCATCGATATCAATGGCGCCACCCTGGCCGCGCCGCTGACCGCCTCCACCTCCAACACGCCGATCACCAGCGTGCGCTCGGCACAGCGCACCCCCACCGACCTGCGCGTGGTGGTCGATCTGAACAAGGCTGTCACCCCGAAGAGCTTCACCCTCGCGCCCAATGCCCAGTACGGCAACCGCCTGGTGGTCGACCTGTACGACCAGGAAGCCGATGCCGTGGCCGCTACCGCGCCACCGACCCCGGCCGCCACCGCGCCGACCCCGCCCGCCGTGCCGGTCACGCCGGCCCAGCCAGCGATCAAGCTGACGCCGGTGCCGAGCGGCAAGCGCGACATCGTCATCGCCATCGACGCCGGCCACGGCGGCGAGGACCCGGGTGCCTCGGGCTCCCGCGGCCAGCATGAAAAGGACATCGTCCTGCAGATCGCCAAGGAACTGCAGCGCCAGATCAACAACGAGAAGGGCTTCCGCGCCGAGTTGACGCGGACCGGCGACTACTTCATCCCTCTGCGCAAGCGTACGGAAATCGCCCGCAAGAAAGGCGCCGACCTGTTCATCTCGATCCACGCCGACGCCGCGCCGTCCACGGCGGCCTTCGGTGCCTCGGTGTTTGCCCTGTCCGACCGTGGCGCGACGTCCGAGACCGCGCGTTGGCTGGCAGACAGTGAAAACCGTTCCGACCTGATCGGTGGTGCCGGCAACGTCAGCCTCGATGACAAGGACCGCATGCTCGCCGGCGTGCTGCTCGACCTGTCGATGACCGCCTCCCTCAGTTCCAGCCTGAACGTCGGGCAGAAGGTACTGGGCAACATTGGTCGCGTCACCTCGCTGCACAAGCGCCGCGTCGAGCAGGCCGGGTTCATGGTGCTGAAGTCGCCGGACATCCCGTCGATCCTGGTGGAAACCGGCTTCATCTCCAACGCCAACGAAGCGTCCAAGCTGGCCACGGCGAGCCACCAGCAATCGCTGGCGCGCTCGATCAACAGCGGCGTGAAACAGTTCTTCCAGCAGAACCCGCCGCCGGGCACCTACATCGCCTGGCTGCGTGACACTGGCAAGATCGCCCAAGGCCCGCGCGAGCATACGGTGCGTCCGGGCGAGACTCTGGCGATGATCGCCGTGCGCTACCAGGTCAGCGTCGCCGCCCTGCGCAGCAGCAACAGCCTGAAGACCGATGAGCTGAAGGTCGGCCAGAATCTGGATATTCCCGCCACGACCCTGGCGGCCCAGCCATGAGTTCAGCGTCGCGGATCGAACTGCTCAGCCCGCGCCTCGCCAACCAGATCGCCGCCGGCGAGGTGGTCGAGCGTCCGGCATCGGTGATCAAGGAACTGCTGGAAAACAGTCTGGATTCCGGCGCCCGGCGCATCGACGTCGAGGTCGAGCAGGGCGGGGTCAAGCTGCTCAAGGTGCGCGACGACGGCAGCGGCATCGCCTCCGACGATCTGCCGCTGGCCCTGGCGCGTCACGCCACCAGCAAGATCCGCGACCTGGAAGATCTGGAGCGGGTGATGAGCCTGGGTTTCCGGGGCGAGGCCCTGGCTTCGATCAGTTCGGTGGCGCGCCTGACCCTGACCTCGCGTACCCGTGACGCCCAGCAGGCCTGGCAGGTGGAGACCGAGGGCCGCGACATGGCGCCGCGGGTCCAGCCCGCCGCGCATCCGGTGGGCACCTCGGTAGAGGTCCGCGACCTGTTCTTCAATACCCCGGCGCGGCGCAAGTTCCTCAAGACCGAGAAGACCGAATTCGACCACCTGCAGGAAGTGATTCGGTGCCTGGCGCTGGCGCGTTTCGACGTGGGCTTCCACCTGCGCCACAACGGCAAGAGCATTCTCAGCCTGCATGAGGCGCCGGACGAGATTTCCCGTGCGCGGCGGGTCGGCGCGGTGTGCGGGCCGGGCTTCCTGGAGCAGGCGCTGCCGATCGAGATCGAGCGCAACGGCCTGCGTCTGTGGGGCTGGGTCGGCCTGCCGACCTTCTCGCGCAGCCAGGCGGACCTGCAGTACTTCTTCGTCAACGGCCGTGCGGTGCGCGACAAGCTGGTCGCCCACGCGGTGCGCCAGGCCTATCGCGACGTGCTGTTCAACGGTCGGCACCCGACCTTCGTGCTGTTCCTTGAGCTTGATCCGACCGGGGTCGACGTCAATGTGCACCCGACCAAGCATGAAGTGCGCTTCCGCGACGGGCGGATGGTCCACGACTTCCTCTATGGCACCCTGCACCGGGCCTTGGCCGACGTGCGTCCGGACGACCAGGTGGCAGCCCCGGCGGCGACGGCGGAAATCATCCGCCCGACCGGCCTGCAGGCCGGCGAGTTCGGGCCCCAGGGCGAGATGCGCCTGTCCGCCAGCGTGCTCGAACAGCCAGTGGCTCCGGTGCAGGCAAGCGCGGCGGGCAGTGGCTCCGGTGCGGGCTACCAGTACAACTACACCCCGCGGCCGACGCCGCCGGCTGCCGTCGGCGAGAGCCGCGAGGTCTATCGCGAGTTCTTCGCCCCGCTGCCGGGCGCGCAACCTGCCGCCCTGCCCGAGAGCGAGCGCGATGTACCGCCGCTGGGCTATGCGCTGGCGCAACTGAAGGGCATCTATATCCTCGCGGAAAACGCCCATGGCCTGGTCCTGGTGGACATGCACGCCGCCCATGAGCGGATCATGTACGAACGCTTGAAGATCGCCATGGCCAGCGAGGGCCTGAGCGGCCAGCCGTTGCTGGTGCCCGAGTCCCTGGCCCTGAGCCAGCGCGAGGCGGATTGCGCCGAGGAGCATGCGCAGTGGTTCCAGCGCCTGGGCTTCGAGCTGCAGCGCCTGGGCCCGGAAAGCCTGGCGATCCGGCAGATCCCGGCGCTGCTCAAGCAGGCCGAGGCCAATCGCCTGGTGCAGGATGTGCTCGCCGATCTGATGGAGTACGGCACCAGCGACCGCATCCAGGCGCATCTGAACGAGCTGCTCGGGACCATGGCCTGCCACGGCGCGGTGCGCGCCAACCGGCGGCTGGCCATCCCGGAAATGAACGGACTGCTGCGTGACATGGAAAACACCGAGCGCAGCGGCCAATGCAACCACGGTCGCCCGACCTGGACCCAACTGGGCCTGGACGACCTGGACAAACTGTTCTTGCGCGGTCGTTGATGATGGCAGGTTCCAGACCTCCGGCGATTTTCCTGATGGGCCCGACCGCCGCGGGCAAGACCGACCTGGCCATCGAACTGACCAAGGTGCTGCCGTGCGAGCTGATCAGCGTCGACTCGGCGCTGATCTACCGCGGCATGGATATCGGCACGGCCAAGCCGTCGAAGGAGATCCTCGCCGCCTATCCGCATCGTCTGGTGGACATCCTCGATCCCGCCGAGAGCTATTCCGCGGCGGATTTTCGCAGCGACGCCCTCGAAGCCATGGCCGATATCACCGCGCGCGGCAAGATCCCGCTGCTGGTGGGCGGCACCATGCTCTACTACAAGGCGCTGCTGGAAGGCCTGGCGGACATGCCGCCGGCCGATCCGCAGGTTCGTGCCGAGCTGGAAGCCCAGGCCCAGGCCCAGGGCTTGCAGGCACTGCACGACGAACTCGCGATGGTGGACCCGGTTTCGGCGGCACGTATCCATCCGAATGACCCGCAACGCCTGATTCGTGCACTTGAGGTGTATCGGGTGAGCGGTTTAACGATGACTTCACATCGTTTGCGTCAAGCTGAGCAAAGTAATAGCACTGACACTTCTGGGCAGGGGCAATTGCCCTATACTGTCGCCAGCCTGGCCATCGCTCCGCGGGACCGACACGTCCTGCACGAGCGAATTGCAGCAAGATTCACACAAATGCTGGAACAGGGCTTCATTGACGAGGTCCGATCGCTGCGGGCGAGAAGTGACTTGCACGCGGGGCTGCCGTCTATACGGGCAGTGGGTTATCGCCAGGTCTGGGATCATCTTGATGGCAAGCTGACTTCAGTTGAAATGCAGGAGCGCGGCATCATTGCCACTCGCCAGCTGGCGAAGCGGCAGTTTACCTGGTTGCGCAGTTGGGCCGATCTGCACTGGTTGGACAGCCTGGCTTGCGACAATCTGTCTCGCACCTTGAAATACCTCGGGACCGTCTCCATATTGGGCTGAATCCCGCAATTGCCGTCTATCCTTGGGGGTGGGGCGGCTTGAGCCATCAGTTTTCTTGTTTTTTTACTATTGATCCTTACAGGAGTGCGGCATATGTCAAAAGGGCATTCGCTACAAGACCCTTACTTGAACACTTTGAGAAAAGAAAAAGTCGGGGTTTCGATCTATCTGGTCAACGGCATCAAGCTGCAAGGCACCATCGAGTCCTTCGACCAATTCGTCATCCTGCTGAAAAACACTGTCAGCCAGATGGTCTACAAGCACGCGATCTCGACCGTCGTCCCAGTACGTCCAATCCGTCTGCCTAGCGCAGCTGATGCCGATCACGGCGACGCTGAGCCAGGTAACGCCTGATAGGAGCCTGCTTTGTTCTTTGAGCGCCACGGTGGTGGTGAACGAGCCATTCTCGTTCATCTGGAAGGTCAGAGCCCTGAGGCGCGCGAAGACCCGCAGGAGTTCCAGGAGCTGGCGCTGTCGGCCGGTGCCGATATCGTCGCGCTCGCCAATGTGGCGCGACACCAGCCCACGGCCAAGTTCCTGATAGGCAGTGGCAAGGTCGAGGAACTGCGCGACCTGGTCAAGGCCGAAGAGGCCGACCTGGTGATCTTCAACCACACCCTCACCCCGAGTCAGGAACGCAACCTCGAACGCGTTTTCGAGTGTCGCGTGCTTGACCGTACCGGCCTGATCCTTGACATCTTCGCCCAGCGCGCGCGGACCCACGAGGGCAAGCTGCAGGTCGAGCTGGCCCAGCTCGAACACATGAGCACGCGCCTGGTTCGCGGCTGGACCCACCTTGAACGGCAGAAAGGCGGTATCGGTCTGCGCGGTCCGGGTGAAACCCAGCTCGAAACCGACCGCCGCCTGCTGCGGGTACGCCTGAGGCAGATCAAGGCACGCCTGGAGAAGGTGCGCAGCCAGCGCGAACAGGCACGGCGCGGACGCAAGCGCGCCGATGTTCCGTCGGTTTCACTGGTGGGCTATACCAACGCCGGCAAATCGACCCTGTTCAACGCCTTGACCTCGTCCGAGGTCTACGCCGCCGACCAGCTCTTCGCCACCCTCGACCCGACTCTGCGCCGTCTCGAACTGAGCGACATCGGGCCGATCGTGCTGGCGGACACCGTGGGCTTCATTCGTCACCTGCCGCACAAGCTGGTCGAGGCTTTTCGGGCTACGCTCGAAGAGTCGAGCAACTCCGACCTGCTGCTGCATGTGATCGATGCCCACGAGCCTGAGCGGATGGCGCAGATCGAACAGGTCATGGAAGTGCTTGGCGAGATCGGTGCCGAAGGCTTGCCGATCCTCGAGGTGTATAACAAACTCGACCTGCTTGAAGGCATTGAGCCACATATTCAGCGCAATGCCGACGGCAAGCCGGAGCGGGTCTGGGTCTCGGCCCGCGAGGGTCGCGGTCTGGAACTGGTGGGGCAGGCGATTGCCGAGTTGCTGGGGGATGACCTGTTCATCGGTACCCTTCGCCTGGAACAGCGCTACGCACGTTTGCGTGCGCAATTCTTCGCGGCGGGGGCCGTGCAGAACGAAGAACACGACGAAGAAGGCAGCAGCCTGCTGGCCGTGCGCCTGCCACGGGTCGATTTCAACCGCCTGGTGGCGCGCGAAGGGTTCGAACCGGTCGAGTTCCTCGAACAACACACTTTGCAATAAAAGCCTGACGACGCGGTCAGGCAGCCGTGACAGGCATTCTGTAGCATTGGACGGCGCGCCGTTGGCGCGTCTTTGCTTTATCAGATGGAGAGCGCTATGGCTTGGAATGAGCCGGGTGGCAACTCGAACAATCAGGATCCCTGGGGTGGGCGCCGCGGCGGTGGTGGCGGCGACAAGAAAGGCCCTCCGGATCTCGACGAGGCCTTCCGCAAGCTGCAGGATAGCCTGAACGGCATGTTCGGCAGTGGCAAGAAACGTGGTGGCGGCGACAGCCTTCCCAAGGGTGGCGGCTTTGGCCTGCTGGGCGTTGGTCTTGCAGTGCTGGCGGCCATCTGGCTGTACAGCGCGGTCTACGTCGTGGACGAGCAGGAGCAGGCCGTGGTGCTGCGCTTCGGCAAGTACTACGAAACCGTCGGACCGGGCCTGAACATCTACTTCCCCCCGATCGACCGCAAGTACATGGAAAACGTCACGCGTGAGCGTGCGTACACCAAGCAGGGCCAGATGCTGACCGAGGACGAGAACATCGTCGAGGTGCCGCTGACCGTGCAGTACAAGATCAGCAACCTGCAGGACTTCGTGCTCAACGTCGACCAGCCCGAGGTCAGCCTGCAGCACGCGACCGACAGTGCCCTGCGCCACGTGGTGGGTTCCACCTCCATGGACAAGGTGCTGACCGAAGGCCGCGAGCAGATGGCGATCGAGATCAAGGAGCGTCTGCAACGCTTCCTCGACACCTACCGTACCGGTATCACCGTCACCCAGGTCAACGTGCAGAGCGCGGCAGCCCCGCGTGAAGTCCAGGAAGCCTTCGACGACGTGATCCGTGCCCGCGAAGACGAGCAGCGCGCCCGCAACCAGGCCGAGTCCTACGCCAATGGCGTGGTGCCGGAAGCCCGCGGCCAGGCGCAGCGCATCATCGAGGACGCCAACGGCTACCGCGATGAAGTCGTCTCCCGCGCCAAGGGTGAGGCCGACCGCTTCACCAAGCTGGTCGCCGAGTACCGCAAGGCACCGGAAGTCACCCGCGAGCGCCTGTACCTGGAAACCATGCAGGAAGTCTACAGCAACACCAGCAAGGTCCTGGTCACCGGCAAGGACGGGCAGAACAACCTGCTCTACCTGCCACTGGACAAGATGGTCGACGGCAGCCGCAACGCCAATGCACCGGTCAGCATTCCCGCGACCTCGGTCAATGACGCGGCGAACCGTGCTTCCGACCTGCAACAGCAACAGTCGCAACTGCGCACCAGGGAGAGCCGCTGATGAGCAATAAATCGCTGATCGCCCTGATCGTCGGCGTGGTCCTGGCCATCGTCGCCTGGAACAGCTTCTACATCGTTGCCCAGACCGAACGCGCGGTACTCCTGCAATTCGGTCGTGTGGTCCAGGCGGATGTCCAGCCCGGCCTGCACGTGAAGGTTCCGTACGTGAACCAGGTGCGCAAGTTCGACGCGCGGCTGATGACCCTCGATGCCCCGACCCAGCGGTTCCTGACCCTGGAGAAGAAAGCGGTGATGGTCGACGCCTATGCCAAGTGGCGGGTGAAGGACGCCGAGCGTTTCTACACCGCGACCTCCGGCATGAAGCAGATCGCCGACGAGCGTCTGTCCCGTCGTCTGGAAAGCGGCCTGCGTGACCAGTTCGGTAAACGCACCCTGCACGAAGTGGTGTCCGGCGAGCGCGATGCGCTGATGGCCGACATCACCGGTTCGCTGAACCGCATGGCGGAGAAGGAACTGGGCATCGAGGTGGTCGACGTTCGCGTCAAGGCCATCGACCTGCCGAAGGAAGTGAACCGCAGCGTGTTCGAGCGGATGAGCACCGAGCGTGAGCGGGAAGCCCGCGAGCATCGCGCCAAGGGTAACGAACTGGCCGAGGGCATCCGTGCCGACGCCGATCGTCAACGCCGCGTGCTGCTGGCAGAGGCCTATCGCGAGTCGGAAGAGACCCGCGGTGACGGCGATGCCCAGGCTGCGGCGATCTACGCCAAGGCCTACGGCCAGGACCAGGACTTCTACGCGTTCTACCGTAGCCTGAATGCCTACCGCGAGAGCTTCAGCAGCAAGAACGACGTTCTGGTCCTCGACCCGAGCAGCGAGTTCTTCCGCTTCATGAACAAAGCGAAACCGTGACACCCGATCACCCCGCTGGGCGGCTAATACGTCTGGCGGGGTGATTTCTGCAAGACAACGGGTGTATGATGCGGCAGCCGGGAAATTCCCGGCTTTTTTGCGTCTGCGGGATCGAATGACCCCAGGCACGGCGCAACCAGGATTCACGAGGGTATCGGCACTGCGGCAACGCTGGAATCGGCGCTGCGCGCGTGATTTGCCGCGACCTGCTTTACTCACGGCCAGCTCGGAGCAGGCCGCCCGGACCAAAGGGGAAAAGGCGTAATGGCAACGGTAGACCGCTGGCTGCTGCCAGATGGCATCGAAGAAGTACTGCCACCTGAGGCGACACGCATCGAGATCGCGCGTCGCCAGGTGTTGGATCTGTTCCAGAGCTGGGGTTACGAGTTCGTCGTGACTCCCCATATCGAGTACCTGGAATCGCTGCTCACCGGTGCCGGCCAGGACCTGGACCTGCGTACCTTCAAGGTGGTCGATCCACAATCCGGCCGGCAGATGGGCTTCCGCGCCGACATCACGCCGCAGGTCGCGCGCATCGATGCGCACACCCTGCGCCGTGAAGGCCCGAGCCGCCTGTGCTATGCCGGCAGCGTGCTGCACGCGCAGCCACGGGCACTGTCGACGTCGCGCAGTCCGATCCAGCTGGGTGCCGAGCTGTACGGCGATGCCAGCCCGGTCAGTGACGTCGAAGTGATCAGCCTGATGCTGGCCATGCTGCAACTGGCCGATGTCCCGGATGTGCACATGGACCTCGGCCATGTCGGCATCTACCGCGGCCTGGCCCGTGCCGCCGGCCTGTCCGGCGCGGTCGAGCAGCAACTGTTCGATGCCCTGCAACGCAAGGCCATCGACGAAGTGGTGGCGCTGACTGCCAGCCTGCCAGCGGACCTGGCCGGCATGCTGCGGGCCCTGACCGAGCTGTGCGGCGGTCGCGAAGTGCTGGAAGCGGCCCGCGTGCGCCTGGGCCGTGCCCCGGCGGCGGTACTGGCAGCCCTGGATGACCTGCTGGCGATCGCCGACCGGCTGACCGCGCGTTACCCGGACCTGCCCCTGTATTTCGACCTGGGCGAGCTGCGTGGCTACCACTACCACACCGGTGTGGTGTTCGCCGCGTTCGTCCCGGGTGTCGGTCAGTCGATCGCCCAGGGCGGTCGCTACGACGACATCGGAGCGGACTTTGGCCGGGCACGCCCGGCCACCGGCTTCTCCACGGATTTGAAGACCCTGGTCACACTGGGGCGGGCAGAGGTCGTGTTGCCGACTGGCGGGATCTGGATGCCCGACAGCGGCGACGCGGCTCTGTGGCAGTTGGTCTGCCAGTTGCGCAGTGAAGGCCAGCGGGTTGTGCAGGCGCTGCCTGGCCAGCCACTGGCGGCCGCCGTCGAGGCGGACTGCGACCGGCAATTGATTCTGCAAAACGGGCTCTGGCAGGTTCTGCCACTGGCCATCTGAGATTAGTCGCCGGCCCTCTCGCCGGCGCCAAGTTTGCGCGAATGAGGACAAGTGTTATGGGTAAGAATGTCGTAGTCCTGGGCACCCAGTGGGGTGATGAGGGCAAAGGCAAGATCGTCGATCTGCTGACCGAACATGCTGCCGCCGTAGTGCGCTACCAGGGTGGCCACAACGCCGGTCACACGCTGGTCATCGACGGTGAGAAAACCGTGCTGCACCTGATTCCTTCGGGCGTCCTGCGCGAAGGCGTGCAGTGCCTGATCGGCAACGGCGTGGTGGTTGCTCCCGACGCGCTGATGCGTGAAATCGTCAAGCTGGAAGAGAAGGGCGTACCGGTTCGCGATCGCCTGCGCATCAGCCCGGCCTGCCCGCTGATCCTGTCCTACCACGTTGCCCTCGACCAGGCGCGCGAGAAGGCCCGTGGCGAGCAGAAGATCGGCACCACCGGTCGCGGCATCGGCCCGGCCTACGAAGACAAGGTGGCCCGTCGCGGCCTGCGCGTCGGCGACCTGTTCCACCGCGAGCGCTTCGCCGCCAAGCTGGGCGAGCTGCTGGACTACCACAACTTCCAGCTGGTCAATTACTACAAAGAGCCGGCCATCGACTTCCAGGAAACCCTGGACCAGTGCATGGAATACGCCGAGCAGCTGAAGCCGATGATGCTCGACGTCACCGCCGAACTGCATAACCTGCGTCGCGCCGGCAAGGACATCATGTTCGAAGGTGCCCAGGGCTCGCTGCTGGACATCGACCACGGTACCTACCCGTACGTGACCAGCTCCAACACCACCGCCGGCGGCATCGCCACCGGTTCCGGCGTTGGCCCGATGTACATCGACTACATTCTCGGCATCACCAAGGCCTACACCACCCGCGTCGGTTCCGGTCCGTTCCCGACCGAACTGTTCGACGACGTCGGTGCCTACCTGGCCAAGCGTGGTCACGAGTTCGGTGCCACCACCGGCCGTGCCCGTCGTTGCGGCTGGTTCGACGCCGTCATCCTGCGTCGCGCCATCGACGTCAACAGCATCTCGGGCCTGTGCCTGACCAAGCTGGACGTGCTGGACGGCCTGGAAACCATCCGTATCTGCGTGGGCTACAAGAACGAGAACGGCGCTGTCATCGATGCCCCGACCGACGCCGACAGCTACATCGGCCTGGAGCCGGTGTACGAGGAAATGCCGGGCTGGACCGAATCGACCGTGGGCGCCAAGACCCTGGACGAACTGCCGGCCAACGCCCGTGCCTACATCAAGCGTGTGGAAGAGCTGGTCGGCGCGCCGATCGACATCATCTCCACCGGCCCTGACCGCAACGAGACCATCGTGCTGCGTCACCCGTTCGCTTGATCCAGCGCAAGCGTTAACGACAAAGGCCCCTTTTCAGGGGCCTTTGTCATTTCTGTCCCCCTGCCACGGCACAAGCCTTGCTGTGAAATTGCCTTCAGGGATGCCATCACTGTAATGGCTCCGAAAAGCAGAGGGATTTATTGTGTCTGCCGTTATCTCATTGTTACGAAGCCGCCTCTTGCGGCCTGTCTTTGTGGCACTTGGTATCGCTCTTTTGGTGCAAGTCGTGGTCGCCGTGGTGCTGACCCGCAGCACGGTCTCCGCACTGGAAGCCGATCTGGGCAATCGCATGGGGGCCGATAGCCAGAAGCTGGCGACCGAACTGGACCAAGCGGCGAAGGAAGTCAGCTCGGGGTTGAGCAGCCTTTCCGAAAGTACCCGGCAACGCCTGACCGCCGGTTTATCGTCGCGGCTGGAAGAAGAACAGGCGCAATTGCGCGCCACCCTGGAGAAGAACCTGCGCGACTCGGCCAACGACATGGCCGAACTGCTCGCCTCGGTGGCGCCCCGGGCCATCTGGGACGTGGACGTGCCGACCCTGTCGGAATTCGCCCGCCGTGCCCAGCGCAATCCCAACGTCCTGTTCGTGGTCTACGACAACGACAAGGGCGAACACCTGACCCGCTACCTCAACCGTCAAAATCCGGTCAACCAGGCCCTGCTCGACAAGGGCCAGGGCGAGCGTGCGCTGGACAAGGTCCTCGACGCCGCGCGCAACGATCCGGCGGTGTACTTCGTCGAAGCTTCGATCAACCCCAACGGGGTCGAGATCGGCAAGGTGCTGATGGGTATCTCCACCGCCTCGGTGGACGCCGAACTGAAGGCCCTGGACAAGCGTTTCTCCGCGCTGATCGCCAGTGGCGACCAACTGGTGGCCGACAGCCTCACCGGCGCTGCCGCCGACAGCACCAAGACCTTGCAGGCTCGCCTGCAAACCGCCCAGGGCAGCGCCCTGCAGATGAAGGCCAATACCTCGCAGTCGGTGCAGGAGGCGGCGACAACGCTGCGCTGGCGCATTGGCGTGGGCCTGGCCCTGGTCGGCTGCGGCGTGCTGCTGGTGGTGGCGGTGGTGCTTGGTCGGCGCGTGGTCAACAAGCTGCGTCTGCTGATCGCTGCGCTCAACGACCTGGCTGCCGGTGACGGCGACCTGACCAAGCGCGTGGCCATCGACAGCCGCGACGAGATCGGCGACATGGCGGCGGCGGTCAACCGCTTCGTCGACAAGCTTCAGCCGATCGTCCGCGAGGCCGGCGAAGTGGCCCAGCGCACCGGTATCGAGATCAGCAGCATGGCCCAGCGCAACGCCGGCGCCGATTCCGCTGCAGCGACCCAGCGCGATGAAGTGGCCGAGAGCCTGCGCGCGCTGTCGAGCATGGCCGACGAGGCCCAGGCGGAAAGCCGCGCCATGCAGGAAGCCCTGCAACAGGTGGTGGACATCCGCCAGGCCACCGACGAGAACAGTCGCACTTCGGCCCAGGTCGCCAAGCTGATCGAAGCGCTGGCAGGGCAGGTGGATACCGGCTCGAAGGTGATCGAACGTCTTGCCGAGCAGAGCGAGCAGATCGAGGTGGTGCTGACTGTGATCCACGGCATCGCCGAGCAGACCAACCTGCTGGCCCTGAACGCCGCGATCGAGGCGGCGCGGGCCGGGGAGACCGGACGCGGCTTCGCCGTGGTCGCCGACGAGGTGCGCGCCCTGGCGAGCAAGACGCAAAGCTCCACCGGCGATATCCAGGCCCATATCGGTGCGTTGCAGCAAGGGGCCAAGGAAGCGGTGGCGGCGATCAGCCAGGCCGGCCGCCAGGCCAGCGAAGGCTTGCTGGTGCTGCGCGACAACGCGCGTCTGCAACAGTCGGTGCAGGTCTCGGTGGAGCAGGTGCATGCGGCCATCGGCCTCGCCACCCGCGCAGCCGAGCAGCAGGCGCAGGGCGCGCAGGCGGTACGGGGTCGGGTGGAGAATATCCATGCCCAGGCCGAACGCGCTGCCGAGGTGGTCATGCAGACCACCGCCAGCAGCAAGGTGCTCGACGACCTGGCGGCCCAGCTCAAGGCCAGCCTGGGCCAGTTCCGCGCCTGATCAGGCGCGGTTCAGGTACATCCGGGTGGTCAGCAGGTACACCGGCAACCCGGATACCAGGATCAGCAGCGCCGCATAGGGCGCTGCCGCGGCGAACTCGACGTTGGCGGTGTGCGCCCAGACCTCGGTGGCCAGGGTGGTCATGCCGGTGGGGCTGAGCAGCAGGGTCGCGGTCAGCTCCTTCATGGCGTCGAGGAACACCAGGGCGAATGCCGCGGCCAGGGCCGGGAAGATGATCGGCAGGGTGATCCGGCAGAACGCCATGAACGGCGTCGCGCCGAGGGTCCTGGCGGCTTCTTCCAGCTGCGGTGCGGCCTTGGTCAGCGCCGTGCGCACCGGCGCCTGCGCCAAGGGCAGGAACAGCAGGGCGTAGGCCAGCAGCAACAGCCCGGTGGTCTGGTACATCGCTGGCACATAGTGCAGAGCGAAGTACACCAGGGTCAGGGCGATCACCAGGCCCGGCAGGGCGTGCAGCAGGTACGGCAGGCGCTCGGCCCAGATCGCCAGGCGGCCCTTGTAGCGCACCACCAGGAAGCTCACCGGCAAGGCCAGCAGCAGGCTGACCCCCGCGCCACCCAGCGACAGCGACAGCGACGACAGCAGCGCCCGGCCGATGTCCGCCACCGGGAAGGCCGCCGACGAACCCACGCTCAACCAGTACGCCAGCATCCCCAGCGGAATCCCGCTGCCGAGGATCGCCAGGCCCAGGCAGTACAGCTGGCCGACCGGCATCCAGCCGCGCAGGCGCACTGGTGCACCACGCCGGGCCACGCCCTGGCCGATGCGCACATGCCGCGCCTTGCCGCGCACCCGCAGTTCCAGCCACAGCATCAGCAGGCACATCAGCAGCAGCACCGCCGAGAGCATCGCCGCGTTGGCGTTGCTGAATTCCAGCTCGAACTGCTGGTAGATCGCCGTGGTGAAGGTCTGCAGGTTGAGGATCGACAGGGCACCGAACTCCACCAGCATGTGCAGGGCGATCAGCAGGCTGCCGCCGAGGATCGACGGCCACAGCAATGGCAGGGTGACCCGGCGGAACACGGCCCAGCGATTGCAGCCCATGGTCCGCGCCGATTCTTCCAGCGAGGTGTCGAGGTTGCGCAGGGTCGCCGCCACCGGCAGGAACACCAGCGGGTACTTGGACAGGCTCATCACCAGGATCGCCCCCCACAGCCCTTCGAACTTCGGACTCAGGGAAACCCAGGTGAAACCGCTGACGAACGATGGCACGGCGAACGGCAGGCACAGGATCACGCCCCACAGGCGGCGTCCCGGCAGGTCGCTGCGCTCCAGCAGCCAGGCCAGGGACAGGCCGACCACCGCGCAGGCGACCGTGACCCCGACCATCAGCAGCAGGGTGTTGCGCATCAGACCCCAGACGAAGGGCCGCCAGATCAGGCGCAGGGCTTCATGCCAGCCCGCCTGCCAGGTCTTCAGCGCGACGTACAGCAGTGGCAGCAGGCTCAGGCCCACCAGCAGCAGGACCGGCAGCACCACCCAGATCGACGGTCGCTTGCGCCGCGGCACGAAGCCGGTGCTCGGCGCCACGGGAAGCGCGGCGCTCATCAGAGCAGGCCGACTTCGCGTTCGAGTTCCAGCGCTTCCTCGGCGTTACCCAGGTCGGCCGGGGTGATCTTCGGTGGACGCAGGTCTTCGAACGGCTTCAGGCCCTGGTCGGAGACCATGCCCTTGTGCAGCGGGTACTCGGCGGTGGTCTGGGTGATGACCCGCTGGCCTTCCTCGCTGGCCATCCAGGCGAGCAGGGCCTGGGCCTCTTTCGGATGCTTGCTGGCCTTCACCGCGGCAGCGCTGGAGATGGTCATCAGGCCGCCGACGTCGCCGTCCGCCAGGTAGTAGAGCTTGGAGTCGAGCTGGCCGCGTTCCTTCTTCAGGGCGTACCAGTAGTAGTTGTTCACCAGCACCGCGGCGACTTCACCGTTCTCCACGGCTTTCAGGGCGACCATGTTGTTGGTGTAGGTCTTGCCGAAGGCCTTGAGGCCGGTCAGCCATTCCTCGGCGGCTTCGCGGCCGTGCAGCTTGAGGATGGCCACGGCCTGTTCCTGGAAGGCGCCGCTGGTGGGGACGAAGCCGATCTTGCCGTCCCACTCGGGGTCGGCGAAGTCCATGACCGATGGCGGCAGGTCCTTCTCGTCGATCTTCTTCGGGTTGAAGGCCACCACGCGGGTGCGCGCGGTCACGCCCATCCAGGTGCCATTGGCGGCAACGAACTCCTTGGGCAGGACATCCAGGGTGGCCTGGTCGATCTTCGCCAGCAGGCCCAGCTCGCCGAGGTTGTTCAGCGGTGGCGACTCCTCGGTGTAGATGACGTCGGCAGGGGAGCGCTCGCCTTCCTCGATGACCTGGCTGGCCAACTGGTTGCTGCTGCCCTTGCGGATGTTGATGTGGATGCCGGTCTTGGCCTCGTAGGCCTTGGCGATGGCTTCGCCGATTTCCTTGTGCTGGCCGTTGTAGAGCGTCAGGGTCACGGGATCGGCGGCCAGGGCGGCAGGTGCTGCGAGCATCAGGCCAAGGAGGGAAGCGGCCAGGCTGCGCAGAATCGGGGTACGGCGGATCGTCATGCGGGTGGTTCCTCGCTTACGGCTACATATTTGGAAACAATGGTAAACGAAATTGTTTCTCAAGTGGCCGGATGGCGGGAATTTCATGAGCTGGCTATCGGATTTTCCAGGTATTAGCAGGGACCTGTGGGAGCGGGTTCACCCGCGATTACGGTGGTGAACGCACCATCGCTATCGCGGCGGTCCGGCGTTCCGGTGAACCCGCTCCCACAGGTCCGTGTCGCTCTCCAGGTCTACCAACCAGCAATCCCGCCCTGCGCCGCCATCACCTGATCCTGGGTCAGCAACGCCTCGACCAGGAAGAACGTGGCACAGGCCGACTCGACCATCTGTTCCTGATCCGCCCCGGTCCGGTAGTAGTGACCGACGAAACAACCCTGCTGCACCTCGCTCGACAGCAGCCCTTCGATCTGCTTGAACGCCAGGTCGCGCCATTCGTTCATCCCCGGCAGGCATTGCCACAGGCGCAGCAGGGCCAGGGAGGCGATGGCCATGGCGCAGGGGTCGGCGTCGCCGCTGACCTTGCCCCAGCGCCGCAACCAATAGGCACATGCCTCGTGGGCCGGCGCAGCGTAGGTGCCGCCATACACCCCCACCGCCTCGGCCAGCCCGAGCATGGCCCAGGCCTGCCCCCGTGCCCATTCGCCCGCCGGACCGCGCTGGAAGCCGCCGCGCTCGTCGCGATGGGCATGACTGGCCCAGGCGTCGCCTTCAGCGCGCAAGGTGCGCAGGCACAGCTCAAGGTGGCTGCGAGCCATGGCGCGCTGGTCCGGGTCGTCTTGCAGGTGCATCAATGCCAGGGTCGGTGCCAGTGCATCGATATTGAGGGTCGCATGGCCCTTGTCGCCGCCGCCCATGCCGGGGCCCAGCGGCCAGCCGCCGATCTCCGGGCAGAAATCCCGGGCCAGGGCGTCGGCGGCACGCAAGGCCAGCTCCCGTGCCGATGGGTCCTGGGCCAGGCGACCGCCAAGGGCGGCGCCGTACCAGAACACGAAACTGCGGTTCAGGCTCGGTTCATCCAGCTGGGCGGCCAGCTGGCGACTCCAGAACACCGCCTGGTCCAGATCCTCGCTAAGCTCGGTGTACGCCGCGCGGCGCCACCACAAGGCGGTCCAGAACCCGCCGAGCCAGGAGCCCCGTCGCGAGAGCTTCCACTTGCGTTCCCGGGGCAGGCGATAGAGCGGGAATTGCTCGCCGCACTGCCGGGAAATGCCGTCGAGTTGCTTGAACAGGGCGTTGACCACCGCCTGGCGTTTACGCTGTGCCGGCATGGGGACGGGCCTCCTCGCCACGACGGGCGCGATACAGGTTGCGGCACAGGATGGCGCCGAGGCAGAGGGCGAACACCAGGAGGGTCCAGGCCGCGGAGAAGCCGCCGGGTTGGCGCAGCAGCGCGCCGAACACCGGGGGGCCGATGGCGATGCCGCCGAAGAAGCCCAGCGAGAGCATCCCCGCGCTGCTGGCCACGCCGCCGAAGCGGTTGTCACGCAGGAGCATGCTCATCGCCACGGCATTGCTCGCCACCAGGCTCAGGCCCATGCCGATCACTCCCAGCCACAATGGCCAGTGGCGCTCCGGTGCGGCCTGCTGCAGTACCAGCACGGTGCCCAGGCCGAACAGGAACAGGCCGCCGAGCAGCGTCGTCTCGTCCTTGAGACGCGACCCCAGCGGCGTCAGCAGCAGCCGCGACAGAATGCCCATCAGGCCGAAGGTACTGACCATCAGGCCGATGCTGCCGGCGCTTACGCCGAGGCTGCTGGCGTAGACACCGAAAAAGGTGATGAACGCCGACAGGCACAGGCCGGCGCAGGCCTGGATCGCCATCAGCCGCAGCAGCCAGCCGTTGGCCCGGGCCAGGCGCAGTGGTGGACGCGGGCCCGGTGCCGGCGCGGCTACCCGCCCCGGCACCCACAAGGCCATCTGCAATGCCACCGGCACCCAGCAGGCCAGCGCCAGGCGCCAGCCGATCAGGGCACTGAGGAATGGCAGGACGAGCCCGGCGATCAGCGCCGACAACTGCACCCCCGCCTGCTTGGTGCCGACCAGTACCGCCCTGGGCGCATCGGCGGTCTGCGCGATGGCCTGGTTGGTCGCCGGATTGGCCAGCGCCTGGGCCACGCCGCAGAACGACAGGGCGATGATCACCCCGACGAACCCCGGCAGCACCGCCATCAGGCTGAACGACAGCGCCACCAGCAGGAACAGCGCCAGCAAGCCGTTGCGCGAGCCGATCCGCGCCACCAGCGCGCCGGCCCAGGGCGACAGCAGTGCCGCCAGGCCGAAGGCGCTGGTGGTCAGCCAGCCGAGCTGTTCGCGGTCGATGTGCAGGTCGGCGATCAGTTGCGGGCCGAGCACGCCGAGGGCGTAGAAGATCATCATCGGCAGGCCCATGGCGCTGGTGAGCAGCGCGGCCAGGGCGGCGTGCTTTCTCATGGCGTCACCTTGCCCAGATGCAGCGACGGCGCACGGCTGTCGAAGGGCTTGCCCGTCGCCGTGGCCGCCAGCAGGTCGCGGCCGACCGTACTGACCAGGGCATCGTCGGTGCCGTCGAGGATGTGCGTGGTCCGCGCGTGGCGATAGATCCCGGACAGCGGCGACAGTTCGCTGAGTCCCTCGGCGCCCATGATCTGCATCGCCGAGTCCGCCGCGCCGGACAGCGCGTCCGAGGCCGCCAGCTTGGCCAGGTTGACCTCGATGGCATTGGCCATGCCGAGGTCGAACTTGTCCGCCGCGTCCCGCAGCAGGCCGCGGGCGGCGGCGATATCGCGGTACACCTGGTAGACCCGTCCTCGCACCAGCTGCTTGTCACCCAGCCGTGCCAGCTCGCCGCGCGGCGAATGTACCCGTGCGCACAGGTCGTCGAAGCAACGCTGGGCCAGGCCCAGCCAGTGCGCCGCGCGCAGCAGGCGACCGAGGCCAAGGCGACGCTGCATCAGGGCGATGCCCTGGCCGGGATCGCCGAGTACCTGTTGCGGCGCCACCTTCACCTCGTCGAAGCGCAGCTCGCCCTGGCCCTGCTGGCGCCCGAGCAGTGCCAGCGGGCGGATGAAGTGGAAACCGGGACTGTCGGTGGGAACCAGCAGCATCGACAGCGCCGTGCCTACGGGACCGTCGCCGGTCCGCGCGATCACCGTGGCGAAGTCGGCCCGTGCGGCGCGGCAGATGAACCACTTGCGCCCGCTCAGGCGCCAGTGATCGCCGTGCCAGTCGGCGCGGCTGCCCATGGTGGCGGGAATCGAGCCGATGCTGTCCGGCTCCGACATGGCGTAGCAGGGCACTTGCTCGCCGCGCAGCAGCGGCAGGAGGAAACGCTCGCGCTGCTCGCCGCTGGCGTGGCGGTCGAGCATCCAGGTGTCGAGGGTGGCGTCGCAGCCGAGGATCGCCGGGGCGAACTCGCTGCGGCCTTCCTCGGCGGCCACCGCCAGGTAATCGGCCAGGCGGGTGATCGGGCTGCCGGGGTAGAAATTGCCGAATACGCCGGCAGCCCGGGCCTTGATTTGCAGCTCGGCGGCCAGCACGGCGGCCGCCTGGTCATGGGCGCCCAGCTCCAGCTCCCGCGGCAGGATCTGCTGTTCGACGAAGTGGCGGACCCGTTGTGCCCGCTCGTTGCTTGCGTTGCTCATGGCTCAGCCCACCTGGCGCGCGGGTTCGACGAGGCCGGCGGCGTCGGCGGCGAGGGCTCGCTTGTCGATCTTGCCCGCCGGGGTCAGCGGCAGGTGCCGGTAGAAGCGCAGGTACTCCGGCAGCTTGTTGACCTCCAGGCCCTGCTCGCGGAGGAAGCCGGTGATGTCCGCCAGGGCGAACTTCGCCGCGCCTTCGCGCAGGGTCACGCACAGGCACACGCGCTGGCCGAGGTCCGGGTCGGGCACCGGCACGCAGGCCACGGTGACCACGTCCGGGTGGCCCATGACCAGGCCCTCGATCTGCACCGGGCTGATGTTGGCGCCGCCGCGGATGATGATGTCCTTCTTGCGCCCGGCCAGGACCAGGTAGCCCTGCGGGTCGATGAAGCCGAGGTCGCCGGTCTTCACCCAGCCCTCGGGGTCGCGGTAGCGCTCGTCCAGTTCCGGGGCGTTGACATACTGCATCGGGCTGAGCGGGCCGCGCGCGGTGATCTCGCCCACGTCGCCCTGGGGCAGTTCGCGGCCGAGGTCATCGACGATGCGGATCTCGCAGACCGCCGGGTTCGGTTTGCCGACGCTGTTGAGGACTACGTCGAGCGGGTCGTCGAGGGTGTTGTGGCAGTTCACCCCGTCGGCCGAGCCGTACAGGCTGATGAAGCCGCAGCCGAAGTGCTCGGTGCAGCGCAGCACGGTGGCTTCGTCGATCACCGAGCCGCCGCAGATCAGGCCGCGCAGGCTGGACTTGTCGATATCGGCCAGGGCCGGGTCGGCGGCGATGCGCTGGAGCATGGTCGGTACGCCGAGGATGAAGCTCGGGCGCAGCTCCTCGATGGCCTTGATCGCCTCGGGGACGTCGAAGCGCGGCAGTACCACCAGCGAGCCGCCGAGCCAGCACAGCACGCCGAAGGTGGCGGTGGAGCCGAACGACGAGCCCAGCGGCACCAGGTACAGGCCGCGGAAGGCCGCGCCGTCGTCGCTGATGCGCTGCAGGAAGCGCCCGCGTCCGCCCACCAGGGCGTTGTGCGAGTAGGCCACCAGCTTGGGTTCGGACTCGGTGCCGGAGGACACCAGCAGGCGCACCGGCGAGTCCGGGCAGACCTTGGGCAGGCTGGCGCTGTCGATCGGCGGGCTATCGAGCAGGGCGTCGAGGGTCGACCAGCCGGCGCGGGGCTCGCCGTCGACGATGAGGATGCGCAGCGAGAGCAGGGTCGGACGCAGCGATTCGATCACGTCGCACAGGTCGATGCCGGCATATGCCTGCGGCACGATCACGGCGCGGGCATCGCAGCGGCGCACCAGCGACTGGATGTCCAGCTTGCCGCGGCCCGGCGGGAACGGCGCGACGATGGCGCCCAGCGCGGCCACCGCGAGGTCGATGGCGCAGCAACGCCAGGTGTTGCTCAACTGGTAGGCCACCACGTCACCGGCGACGATGCCGGCCTGGCGCAGGCTGGCGGCCATGCGCAGCGCGGCGTCGAGCAGTTGCGCGTAGCTGACGTTGCCTTCCGGCGAGAGCACCGCGGCCTTGTCCGGCGCCTCGGTGGCGCGTTGGCGGAACAGGCTGAAGACATCCTGGTTGGGGTAGCTGCCGTCTTCGCTCCAGCGACGACGGGTATGCAGGGGGACGAGGTCAATGATGCCGGCAGTATTCATAGGAAACTCCACGGAGATTGAACAGAACGGTAAGCACGGTTGGCCAGGCTCGGCGCCAGGCGCGGATCGGCGGCGAGCAGGGCGAGGTCTTCATGGGCGGTGCTGGCGGGAATGCCCGCTTGCAGGCAGGCGTCGACCCAGTGGTCGGTGCCCTGCCGGGCCAGGTGCACGTCGAGGCGGCACGGGTCGGCGTCGCCGCCGAGCAGGCGGAGCAGCGCCTGGTGTTGCTGGCGGGTCTGGCAGTCGAGGGCGAGCACGCCGTCGGCGGTGGGGAACAATCCCTGCAGCAAGGGCTCAGGCGCGTCGCAACGGGTGTCCAGGAGCAGGTCGGCAGCGCCCAGCAGCGAGCTGTGCACGTGGTTGCCATGCCCGTGCAGCTCGCGGTCGAGCAGGGCGGCGCAGATGCCTTGGGCGCTGATCACCCCGCCCAGTACGTCGAGGGCGGTGAACAGGGTGCCGCCCCGGGTGCCGGAAGCGCTGGCGATGCGCGAGGCCACGCCGGACCAGGCCTGCACGGTGAAGTCGGTGCCCGGTGCGTCGACCCGGGCAGCGCCCCAGCCACCGGCGTAGGCATGCACCAGCGACGGTCGGGTGGCGTGCAGGTCGGCGGCGTCCAGTTGCAGTTCGGCGGCCTTGCCGGGTGCCCAGTTGTGCAGGAACACGTCGGCGTCGCGGCACAGTTCATGGATCTGCGCACGACCGGCGGCGGACTTGATATCCACCTCGCGCACGTCCTTCAGATGGTTGAGCGCGTCGAAGCGCACCGAGCAGTCATCCGCGCAGGGCGGCATGTTGCGCAGTGGGTCGCCTCCCGGCGGTTCGAGGCGGATCACCTCGGCGCCGAGCAGGGCCAGCAGATGCCCGGCCAGCGGGCCCTGGATACGTCGGCAGGACTCCAGCACGCGGATGCCTTGCAGCGGCAGGCGCTCGGGTGCCGTGCTACGTCCTGGCCTGGCGCGCGGGCCCCGTTGCAGTTGCCAGGGCGCGGCGGCGCTGGCCGGGTAGTCAGCGTCGGCGCGACGTTGCGCCGGATCGCGCACCGGCACCAAGGCCACACCGCTGTCGTCGGCGATGGCCTGGATGCGTGCCAGCGGCAGGGCGGCGAGAGCGTCCAGGCACTCGGCGGGCATCGGCGCGACGGCGCGGGCATAGCGCAGCAGGAAGCGCTGCCAGGCCTTGCCGGCGAGGGCGTCGCTGACCCCGAGGACATTCCAGAAACGCCGCCATGGCTGGCTGTCGAGGGTTTCCAGTTCGAACAGCACGCCGTCGGCCGAGAGGAATGGCGGCCGGGCCAGGGCATCGTCCGCGCCGGGCAGCAGGCGCTCGGCGTCTTCCGGGGCGGTGGCGCCGGCCAGGTACTGACCGATGCTGAGCAGGGCACCGGCAGCCGGTTGCAGGGTCACGTCGCTGAAGCGACCACCGCGCAACTGGCCCACGGCGGCCGCCAGGCTGCCTTGCCAGGCGAGGGCGGCGTTGAGGGTCGACAGGTAGTTCACGCCCAGGGCCTGGAGCCTGCCACTGGCGCGGCCGTGCACCGACATGAGACCGCAGGCGGCCTGGAGCGTGAATTCGGTGGACAGCTCCAGGGGCAGCGCCGGGAGGCCGGCGAAGCGGGTCTGGAGCGGTTGCAGATCGGGGTGCAGCAGTTGCAGCGCCGGACCATCGGCGGCGCCATCGGCATGCCGCAGGCCGAGGCAGTCGCCCTGGCGTTGCAGGGCGGCGCCCAGGCTCTGCCAGGCGGGCAGGCAGGGGCCGCTGCGCCAGCTCAGGCTGGCGTCATCGAGGATTCGGGACATGGTTGGGACCTCGGGGTGGCGCGGTGGATCGGAGTCCGGGTGGTGCAGGCCGTTTCGCGGGGCGTGGACCGCGAAACGGCGTCGGGGCTTCAGCCGCCGGCGACGGCGGGCAGCACGGTCAGCTTGTCGCCCGGGGAGATGCTGGTGGCCAGGCCGGCGGCGAAGCGGATGTCATCGTCGTTGACGTAGATGTTGACGAAGCGGTGCACCTCGTCCTGGTGCACCAGGCGCGCCTTGATGCCCGGGTAGCGGCTGTCGAGGTGGTCGATGATATGGCGCACCGTCTCGCCTTGCGCCTCGACCTTCTTCTGGCCGTCGGTGAGCGGACGCAGCAGGGTTGGAACCATGACTGAAACCGACATGTGAATCTCCTTTGGTGTGGTCCTGGCCGCCGTGTACGGCGGCTCCTTTCATTCCTGGATCGCCACGTGCTCTTCGAACACCCGGCCTTCGACGATGCGGAAGCTGCGGATCCGGTGCCTGGCCTGGGGCCAGGTGGACAGGATCAGGTAGTGCAGCGCCGGGTCCTGGGCGTGGGCGATATCGTCGCGGCTTGGCCAGGCTTCGCTGGCGGTGTGCGAGTGATAGAGCACGCGGCATTCCTCGTCGCGTTCGTCCAGCTCGTTCCATACGCGCAACTGCTCGCGCGGATCGAAGCTGAACCAGTCTTCGGATGCTGCGTGGTTGCGCATCGGGATCACCCGCGTGGCGACCTGCTCCGTGCACGGCGCGGCGATCAGTCCACAGGCTTCCAGCGGGTGTTCGACGGCTGCCTGGTGGAGGATCCGCTCCAGCGCGGCGCGGGTGATGCGCAAGGGCATGGCCGCGTCCTCAGTACGTCGGCAGCGCCGGCTCGACGTCGCGGACCCAGGCCAGCACGCCACCTTCGAGGTTGCGCACCTTGTCCAGGCCGAGCTTGCGCAGGTCGGTGGATACCGCCTTGGAGCGCATGCCCGACTTGCAGGTGATGACCAGCTCGGTGTCGTGGCCGAAGCGCTCGATGATCTGTTGCGCGACCTCGGCCGACTTGGGCATCAGCAGGGCGCCTTCGATGCGCACGATGTCCCATTCGGTCTGCTCGCGGACATCGATGATCACCGGGGCCTTGCCGCCATCCTTGAGCGACTTCAATTGCAGGGCGCTGATCAGCGGCACCTCGATGTCGCTGGCCGGGGCCGGGCGGTTGAGGCCGCAGAAGGCCTGGTAGTCGGACAGCGCGGTAACCGCGTGGCGCTTCGGCAGGCGGCGGATCGGCAGTTCGCGGTAGCCCATTTCCAGGGCGTCGTAGACCATCAGGCGGCCCAGCAGCGGATCGCCGATGCCGGTCAGCAGCTTGATCGCCTCGGTGGCCATGATCGAGGCGATGGCCGCGCACAACACGCCGAGCACGCCGCCTTCGGAGCAGGATGGCGCCAGTTCCGGCGGTGGTGGCTCCGGGTACAGGTCGCGGTAGTTGAGGCCGCGGCCATCCGGGGCGTTTTCCCAGAACACCGAGGCCTGGCCTTCGAAGCGGAAGATCGAGCCCCAGACATAGGGCTTGTCCGCCAGGATGCAGGCGTCGTTGACCAGGTAGCGGGTGGCGAAGTTGTCGGTGCCGTCGAGGATCAGGTCGTACCTGGAGAACAGCTCCACGGCCATTTCCGGTTCGAGGCGATCACTGTGGGTGACCACCTTGACCAGCGGGTTGAGGCGGGCGATGGCCTGGCGGGCGCTTTCCACCTTGAGGTCGCCGATGCTTTCCACGGTGTGGATCACCTGGCGTTGCAGGTTGGATTCGTCGACCCGGTCGAAGTCGATCACGCCGAGGGTGCCGATGCCGGCGGCGGCGAGGTAGAGCAGGGTGGGCGAGCCCAGGCCGCCAGCGCCGATGACCAGCACCTTGGCGTTCTTCAGGCGGCGTTGTCCGGTGACGCCCATGTTGGGGATGAGCAGGTGGCGGCTGTAGCGGTTCACTTCCTCGCGAGTCAGCTCGGCACCGGGTTCTACCAGCGGCGGTAAGGTCATATCGCTTTCTTCCATTCAGTAGATACGAACTGGAATTATTTTCAATTGTGTCAGGGGTTGTTGCAATCCATCGGGGCGGGGGATTCGTATGGCAAAGCGCGGAAAAGCTATGAGATCTGCTGTGGCTGTTCCGGCCCTATCGCTGCATGGGTATCTACACATCTCAATCAGCCGCAACACAGAACCCTGTGGGAGCGGATTTATCCGCGATTGGGCGCGAAGCGGCCATAAAACCTGCCTCCTCGGTGGATCAGACAAAACCGGGACTCAGGTTTTACGACGGCTTCGCCGCCGATCGCGGATAAATCCGCTCCCACAGGGTCCGCGTTCCACCAGATCAAAGATGTGTAGATACCCATGCCTATCGCTGGCAAGCCAGCTCCCACAAGGTTTGGCGGTGTACACAAAACCTGTGGGAGCTGCGGTTCGGCGTTCCGACTTGCCAGCGATGAGGCCGGATAGGTCGACTCAGGACTCGAACGTCGCCAGGTCCTCGCACACCGCCGCGAACGCGCCGAGGAAGCGATCCGCCTCCGCCACGCTGAGCACCAGAGGCGGCTGGATGCGCATCACCCGGTTGTTGTTGGCGGTGACGAAGGTGAGGATGCCGTGCTCCTCGGACAGCTTGGTCATCAGGCGCAGGACGAACATGTCCTCCAGGTTCTGCTCCAGTTCTTCCATCGCCGCTTCCAGGTGGCGCCGCGCCTTGCCCGAGAGCATGCGGTAGGTGGCCGCCGCCTGCCCCGGGATGCGCCCGGCCATTTCCCGGACCAGGGCTTCAAGGCCGCCGGCCATGCTGTTGTGGAACTCGATCGCCAGCATCAGCCCGCGCCCGCGCACTGCCTTGATGAACGGATAGCGCCCGGCGATCTCCTTGAGCCCCTGCTGCAGGTGCGCGCCGACCTGCGCCGCGTTGTCCATCAGGCCGTCCTGCTCCAGTACGTCCAGCGCCGCCAGGGCCGCCGCCGCGGCGAAGTTGCCGCCGCCGAAGGTCGAGGTGTGCAGGGCGAAGGTGTCGATGTCGCCATAGGCACGTTTCCACACCTGTTCCCGGGACAGGGTCGCGCCGATCGGCACCAGGCCGCCGGACAGCGACTTGGACAGGACCATGATGTCCGGCGCGGTGTCGTCCCACTCGCAGGCGAACAGCTTGCCGGTGCGGCCCAGGCCGGTCTGGATCTCGTCGAGGATCCACAGGCAGTCGAACTCGTCGCACAGGGCGCGGACCCCGGCCAGGTAGCCTTCCGGCGGCAGGATCACGCCACCTTCGCCCTGGATCGGCTCGATGATCAGCGCCGCCACGTCGTCCTGCTCCAGGCGCTGGCGCAGGGCGTCGAGGTCGCCGAAGGGCAGGCTCTCGCAGTTCGGCAGCAGCGGTTCGAACGGCGTGCGGTGCTTGGCCCGGCCGGTGACCGATAGCGCGCCAAGGGTCTTGCCGTGGTAGCCGTTGTCGCAATACAGCACGGTGCGCCGATCGCTGGCCGCGAGGGCCAGCTTGAGCGCGGCTTCCACCGCCTCGGTCCCGGAGTTGCTGAAGAACACCCGCGACAGGCCGCCCGGTGCCAGGTCCGCCAGGCGCTTGGCCAGCAGGCTGGCGTGCAATGGCGCGGAGAGGTACTGGATGAAGGTCGGGAATTGCTCCTGCAGGTAGCGTTGCAGGGCCTGGCTGATGGCCGGGTGGTTGTGCCCGGTGTTGAGGCAGCCGTAGCCGGCGACGAAGTCGAGGTAGCGACGGCCGTCGAGGTCGGTCAGCCAGCAGCCTTCGCCGTGGCTGAAGACCCGCTCGATATGGTTGAACTGATAGAACTCGCGCAGCACCGGGTTGATGTGCTCGCCGAAGTTGTTCAGCACTTCGCGGCGCAGGTGTTGCGGGTCGTGCCGGGCATCGCTGGCGACAGCGGGGCGCTGGCCGTGGTGATGGCGGCGCAGGCGGCCGAAGTCGTCGGCATGCAGGGACTCTCCGGCGCTGGCCATGGGCGACGGGGTGAAGCCGTGGCGCGCGGCGATGGCGCCGATTTCCAGGACCTTTTCCACCGGCAGCTCGCGGCCGATGGAGAACGGCTCGGCGCGACCTTCCAGGGCCAGGATCATGGTTTCGGCGAGGCAGCCGTTCATGCTGCGCTTGGGCTCCAGGCCCATGGTGCGCATGCCCAGGTGCACCGCCGGGCTGGCCGAGACCAGGCCGCCATCCACCAGGAGGATGTCGCGGCGGCTGTGGGGCACGTCCATCACATCCTTGGGCAGCGCGGCGTCGATCACCACCGAGCCGGGCAGCAGCCGGCGCGGGTCGATCAGGCCACCGCTGGAGGTGGCGGCGACGTAGAAGCGCACGCTGGCGTAGCAGTCTTCGATGCTGTCGTGCAGGCTGACCTGGCGGTGGTACTGCGCGGGCAGGTATTCCAGCTGCGCCTCGGCCTGGCGCTGGTTGCCGCGGTGCACCAGGCGCAGGCGACAGCCCTGCTCGGTGAGCAGGCGCGCCGCCGCCAGGGCGATCGAGCCGGGATAGCCGAGCACCGCGACTTCTGCGTTTTCCGGGGCGACGCCGAGCAGGCTGAGGCTGTCCATCAGGTTGACGTAGGCGGCGTAGGCGGTGAGCGAGTTGCCGGTAGTGACCGCGACTTCTGCCTGCTCCATGGTGGCCAGGCCACGGTTGCCGACGATGGCGGTGAAGCCGCCGAGGCCGACCAGGTCCGCGCCCTCGGCTTTCAGCGCGTTGACCCCTTGCAGCACGCGTTCGGCGATGGCTCGCGGCTGGCGCAGCATCTGTTCGGCGGTCAGCGGCATGAACTGGAGGATCCCCGAGCACTCGGCACCGCAGGCGCTGACGATGCGCCCGAAGTCGACGAAGGGCACCAGGTTGCGCTGGCGCCAGCGTTCCGGGTCGTAGCCCCAGGCCTGTTCTTCCAGGGTGCGGTCGAGCAGGTCGATCAGCTTGACCTGGTGCAGCAGGCCGGTGGAGGTGGGGTGGGCAATGAATCCGAATTTCATCAATGGCTCTCTGCGTTGAGGCGGCTCCAGGCGGTCTCGGAGACGAGGCTCAAGCCATCGCCCTCCGAGTTGTGGCCGAGCCAGACGTCGAAGAAGTTGAGGCGACCAGGGGCACTGAGGGCCTGGCGCAGGGTGTCGGGGCAGAAACTGAGCAGGCGTGCGCGGCACACGGTGATCGGGCCGAAGGCCTGTTCGTCGTGCAGCAGGCCCTGCTTCAGCGGCACGTTGACCTGGGCTGCGCCATGGCAGGCATAGCGCTTGTCGAGGTAGGTCTGGATCATCGACAGCACGCCGTTGGCCAGGTACAGCACGGTGACGTTGCGCTGCGCCGCGTCCGCCGAACTGGCCAGGCTCATGGCCAGGCGCTGCTCGATATCCGGGACCAGGGCGCGGGCGCCGTCGCCGATGAAGGCCAGCACATGGCGCTCGTTGTTCAGGGCGATGTAGGGCAACGACATCAGTGCATCGCCCATCAGCGCGCGGCCGTACCAGCCGGAGAAGCCGGCATCGGTGCGCGGCAGGTTGCGCATCGCCGAGATGCTGCAGCGGCCGACGTCGTAGACCCCGGTGTAGCGATAGCCGTCGCGCTCGATCATCTCGCCGAGCAGCAGGCCCAGGCGATGGAAGAAGAAGTTCGGGGTCATCGGCAGGGTTTCGATCTGGTCGCTGGGCAGCGCCTCACGGGTGCGCTGCAGGCGTTGCAGGCGCTCGCGGCGGGCCTGCAGGAGTGCCGGCGCCACGTTCAGGCGCGGTTCCAGGTAATCCAGCACGCGCCCCAGCGGCAGCTCCAGCGCGACCTCGGTGAACGGCGAGATGTGCTCGCGCCGGCGGTTGACCTGGACGATATGGAACAGGCGCTTCAGGCGGCCTTCGGAGTAGGGCGTGGCCGATTGGTCGATCTTGCTCTTGAGGAAGAACAGCCAGGGCTTGCCTTCGTCGGTGTCCGGCTGTTCGAGGAAGGCATGGATGCGTCGGCTGAAGCCGTACATGGACAGGGGGCCGAGGTAGTTGAGTACCGGCTCCTGGTCCTGGTAGGCGCACACGCTGCCGGGGGCGATGATGCTGTCGGCCAGGGCCACGCCGCTGCGCCGGGCCAGGGCCAGTACGCGTTCGCGTTCCTGCTCGCTGAGGCGGCCGCATTGCCAGAGGATTCGCGCCGGCTCGTTGTTGAGTACCTCGACGACGGCGTCGAGGGCGGCACGCTGGCTTTCGTCCAGGTCGCAGGCAGGCGCCGCCAGCGGGGCTTGCGGCGCTTGTGGGTCGGTTTGCACGCGCGATTCGAGTACCGCCTGGGTGGCGAACAGGAAGGTCGGCGCGGGGCTTTCATCGAGGGCGGCGAAGGCGGCTTCGACAGTGGCGCGGGAGTCTTCCGGACGGCGGATGAACTGTTGCCACAGGCCGCGCGCGGCGATCACCCGGTGGCCGTCGTTGTCGTGGTCGAGGGTGCCCTGGAAGGCGAACCACACCGACTCCGGCGAATCGGCGCAGACCACCAGGCCCGGCGCGCCGGCGCGCTTGAGGTTGGCCAGGGTGCCGCGCAGTTCGTCGAGCATGCCCGAGGTCATGACGATCACATAGGCGCGGCGGTACAGCTGCCAGCCGGCCAGGGCACTCACGGCCAGGGCGTGTTCGTTGCTGGCGGTGGAGAAGCCGCGACCGCTGCCGCGCAGCAGGGCGCCCATGGAGTCGATGAAGCCGGAGACCATGGAGCCGGTGAAGAAGTGGCAGTCCCACTGCTCGCCCCAGCGCGCGTCCATGCGCTGCTGGATATCCCGGGCGAGGGCCACCGGCTCGTCGGACTGCAGGGTGGTGCGGGCCAGCAGCCGATTGAAATAGGCGTGTTCCAGGTGATCGATGAACAGGCGCAGCAGGTCGGCGCGGCGCAGCGGTTCGGAGCCGTGGGGCACGCGCAGCAGGCGGTTGCCGCCAAGTCGGCCGAGCCAGTGGCTCAGTTGCGCTTCGGCGCACAGCAGCAGGGCGGAGGCGGGCGAGCGCTTGGCTTCGGGCTGGGCGGCGAGCAGCTCGACCAGCGGATCGGCGTCGGGCAGGGCGTCGAGGTGGCGGCTGTCGAACAGCACGTAGTCGCTGTCGCTGGCGGCGCTGACCAGGGCGCGGCGGGCGTCGTCGGCATCGGCGAAGACCTGCAGGTCGAGGTACAGCTGCTGGCTCTTGGCGTGCTCGCGCACATAGGCCTCGGCCTGCCCGGCAACCTGGCGGTACAGGCAGCGGGGGTCGCTGTCCGGCCAGTGCTGGCTGAGCAGCGAGGTTTCATGGCCCAACCAGTGGTTGAGCCGGTCAAGCACTGCTTGCACATCCTCCTGCAGCGCGCGGTCGCGGCTGACAAGGCAGATGCCGACGGTACGTGGCGTCATGGTTTGCCCTCGGTGGCGATGGAAGTCACGCCGATCGCGGCGTGATGTTCTTTGACCAGCAGCGCCTCGGCGCTCCCGGCGATGCTGTGGCGGACCCGCCAGGCCAGGAGCAGGGCGAGCAGCAGGCCGGCGCTGAGGCAGGCGAGCATGCCGGCCTGGCCCAGGCGGTCCAGGAGCAGCCCGGCGGCCACCGGGGCGGCCAGGCGGGTGACGACGAACAGGCTCGATTGCAGGCCGTAGTCGCTGGCGGTGCGCTGGCGGCGGCTGAAGAACAGGGTCAGGCCGAACATCAGCGCCGATACCGCGCCCATGCTCGCGGCCAGGCACAGGGCGCTGACGATCAGCCAGAGCTGGCCAAGCTTGAGCCACACGCTGACGGTGAGCAGGACCAGGGCCAGCAGCGCGGCGAGCAGGTAGACGAGGATCGCCCGGGCGGTGCCGAGCACGCCGATCAGGCGTCCGCCGAGCAGGCTGAAGACCACGCCGGTGACGCCGCCAGCGATGCCGACCACCCAGGCCACGTCCTGCATGGCCATGCCGGTATCGAGCAGCAGTGGCTTGAGGTAGAGCCAGGCGGCGCCGATGAAGGGGAAGGCGGTGAGCAGCAGCCAGGTCCACTGGCGCGCCGCCGGCTGGCTGAAGAAGCTCATCCAGTCGGCGACGAAGCCGGCCTGTGCGGGCTGCGCGGCTTCTTCGGACTGGGGCTTGTGGCGCAGGACGAGCAACGGCAGGACGCCGAGCATCAGCCCCGCGCCCATGATCAGGAAGGGGGCCTGCCAGCCGAAACGGGCCTGGATCAGCAGCATCGCGCCACCGCCGACGATGGCACCGAGGAACAACGCTGCCGAGCGGATGCTGCCGGCGCGCAACTGCTGGCTGCGCGGCAGCCACTGCACTGCCAGGGCGTTGAGGGGGATGTCCATCCAGGTGGCGATGATGCTGATGGCGAAGGTCATGACGAACAGCGGCATGCGCTGCTCGATCAGGTTCTGCCGGCCGATCAGCCAGTACAGGACCAGCAGCGCGGCGCCGAGCAGGAGCATCCAGTGGACCATGTGGCCCTTGCCCAGGCGCACCCGCTGCACGGGGACGGCGAGGAGGAACTTGAACACCGCCGGCAAGCCGGCGAGCTGGAACAGGCCGATCTCGGTCCCGCTCCAGCCGTACTGACGCATCACCAGCGGCATGCCGAACATCAGGTAGATGCTGGGCACGGCCAGCACCAGGTTGAGCCAGCCGAACAGCACTTGCAGGCCGGCGATACGTCCACGGTTCATCGAGTCATTCCTGGGGTTTGCGGGCGATGACCGCGTTCACCGGGGTCACCGGGAAACGCAGGCCGTTGAGTTGCTGCACCGCGCTGAAACCGAGGCTTTCCAGGGCCTTGGCCAGTTCGCCTTCGGCGAGGACATGGCGGCCTTGCAGGCGCATGTGCAGGTAATAAGGCAGGACCTGCGCCGCCGCCTGGCGCTCGCGCGGCACGTCGGCCTGGCAGCACAGCAGCACGCCGCCGGGACGCAGCGCGGCGTACAGGCGGCTCAGGGTGGCGGGCAGGTCGTGGACGAAATGCAGGACCGAGGAACACCAGATCAGGTCGTAGTCGCTGCCGATGTCGTCGTCGTTGAGATCGCCGCCGATGGCTTGCAGGCGCGTGGTCAATCCGGCGGCTACGATGTTGTCGCGAGCCACGTCGGCGGCCTGCGGGTATTCGAAGACCACGCCGTGCAGGTCGGGGAGATGCTCGGCAAGGGCAATGGCCACCAGGCCGGGGCCGCCGCCGAGGTCGAGCAGGCGTTGCAGGCGGGGGGCTTCGGGCAGGCTGTCGACCAGGGCGCAGGCCACCTCGCGGGTCACCGCGCGCTGTTCCTGGGCGATCTGCAGGCGCGCGGCGTCGGCCCAGGCCTTGGCGATGGCGGCCGAGGTCATGGGCGGACGGGTCACGCCGTTGCGCAGGTAGTCACCGAGCTGGGTGCCGGTCTGGCGCATGACCCGGTGGCGGAACTGCAGGGCGTCGCCGCAGTAGGCGCTGGCTTCGGCGCGCAGGTACAGGTCGGCGCGGGGCTGGTTGTGATAGCGCGGTGGTTGCTGCTGGTCGCGTTCCAGCAGGTCCAGGCTCCACAGCAGTTCCAGCAGGTAGGCGGTGCTGGCGCCGTCGAGGTCGAGGCGGGCGGCCAGCGCGGGCGCGCTGAGCGGCTCGCCCAAGTGGTCGAAGAGCGCGCATTCGAGGGCGACCTGCAGGGCGTCGGCGCCGAGACCGGCGAGCTGCAGGTCCCAGCACGATTGCAGGGGATGGGGGCTGGTCAGATCCTGATGAGGCTGTTGAGGCACGTTAACTCCCTGTAGATGCCACTGTTCTTAACGAAACAGGCCGTGGCCGAATCACTGAAAAAGGTGATATATATTAAATGAGAATCATTTATGTTAAGTATGCGAGGCGGAGCCGTTCCTATGCGAAGCGCCGCTCGCCGATTGCAGGGATGTCGTCATGAGCACAATGAAAGGGAGCTGCCGTCTCGGCCTCGATCACCCCCGGCAGCGTTCGGTCCAGGCGGACGGGCGCTTGCGCATGCAATTGGCCGAAGACGTGGGCAACTGTTATTCCGAGCTGTTGCAGCTGGAACAGGGGCTGTCGCTGGGGCGCCTGCACTACCATCCGGTGCGCACGCTGATCGAGGAAACCTGCGGCCCCCATGACGGCCATGTGATGGTGCTGACCATCGGCCTGCAGGGGAAATCCGGTTTCATCGGCAAGGACGGTAGCAATCTCGCCTTCGAGGCCGGGCAAACCACCATCACGGCGTTCCGTGCCACGCCGGGCGAGCGGCGCTACCAGGCCAACGAGACGGCCTCGCAGCTGCGGGTGGTGATTGACCAGGCGACCTTGTGCAAGTACGTCGGCGAGGAGCGCGCCGCCCAGGTGCTGGGCAGCGGGCGCCTGAACCGCCTGGACTTTCGCGCCAGCTCCAAGGCGGCCCAGGCCCATGCCGCCGCGTTGGTGCGCTACCTGCAGCCGGGCATGCTCAACCCGTCGAACCGCCTCGACCTGCATATCCATACGCTGAGCCTGCTGTCGGAGCAGTTCAACCTGCTGGCGCCGCAGGAGGGCAGTGTGTCGCCGCTGAGCACCAGCGAGATCGAGCGCATCGAGCGCGCGCGCAACATTCTCTGCGAGCAGCTGCATACGCCGCTGACCGTGGAATACCTCGCCACCACGGTGGGCATGAACGAGCACAAGCTCAAGGAAGGCTTCCGCTACCTGTTCGACACCACCCCGGCGCGCATGCTGCTCGACCTGCGCATGCGCAAGGCCATGACCCTTCTCGAATCCGGCCAGCAGGTGGCGCAGGCGGCGTGGCAGGTGGGGTACAAGTACCCGAACAACTTCACCGTGGCCTTCACCCGTTACTTCGGGCGGGCGCCGAAGTCGATCTTCGGCAAGAAGCGCTGACGCCTTCGTTGCGTCTGCGCATACATTTTTCAGCCTCTCGCATACCAATCTAAACGAGATTCATTTGCGTTTATCGGTAGTATCACTTCGCCGCCGCAGAGCGGCCATGAAACTGCCACGCACCGATAAACACGGGTCTCGTCATGTCCTTCTCCACTACACCACCGTCGACCATGCGTCTCAAGCCGCTGGCCTGGTCGATCCTCCTGGCGCTGTCCAGCGCCGCTGCACTGGCCGAAGGGGAAACCCCGGCCGCACCCGCCGCCATCCCGAACATGGGGCCGATCGAGATCGAGCTGCCGGCGGGCTATGAAGAGGAAATGAGCAAGTCCGGAACCTCGCAGAAAGGGCTGCAGGTGCTGGAGGCGCAGGAGGTGAAGGGTGAGTATGTCGAGGAGCGCGACGAGAAGGGGAAGAACGATGTCTACCGCAAGGACGTGTCCGGCGTGTACGTCGGCAAGGACGACATCGAGCGTTACAAGGGTGCCAACGCGGCGGATCTGTTCAAGGGGCTGAACGGCGTCTACAGCGGCGAGTCGCGCAACAGCGGTGCCCTGGACCCGAATATCCGCGGCATCCAGGGTGAAGGCCGGATCCCGGTGACCGTCGACGGTACCGAGCAGGCTACGTCGGTGTGGCTGGGCTCGGCCGGCGTCTCCAACCGCAACTACGTCGACCCTAATCTGATCGGCAGCATATCGGTGGAGAAAGGTCCGTCCATGACCCCTGGGGTCAAGAGCGGCATCGGTGGTTCAGTGGAGATCCGCACCCTGGATGCCGCGGACATCGTCAAGCCGGGCGAGAGCTACGGCCTGGAAATCAAGACCGAGACCGCCAGCAACGCCGTAGCGCCCAATGAAGACGGCATGAACAACCTGGGGCGTGACTACCGCGACATCGAGGGTGCCTACGTTTCCGGCCAGTATGTCTACTTCGCCAATGGCGGCGGCGCCATGTACACCCCCCATGAGTCGTCGCGCTCCAACGACTTCGATTTCGAGGACAACGCCTTCCGCATCGCGGCGGCGACCCGCCAGGAAAACTTCGACCTGCTGGCGGCCTATAGCTACCGCAAGAAAGGCAACTACTACAGCGGCAAGCAGGGCAGCGAGCGCTACGAGACCGAGAGTTGGTACGACAAGGCGGCCGCCGCTTCACAGAACTCGCAAGCGATCGGCGATACCACTGGCAACTATCTCGCCAGCTTCTACAAGCCAGGCGCGGAAGTTTCGGGTACTTCCAACGAGATGCGCACCACCTTGCTCAAAGGGACGTTCTATCTGACGGATGAGCAGAGCCTGAAGCTGAGCTATATGCACAGCGATCTCGAATTCGGCGAGACCATGCCGTACCTGATCAACGAAACCACCAAGCTTGTGGAGGCGGGCAGCAACATCGGCTTCCAGTTGCCCTACAGCGAAGTGAACCAGGACACCTTCTCGCTGACCTACGCCTGGAACCCGCAGGACAACCGTTGGCTCGACATGCAGGCCGGGTTCTGGATGACCCGTAGCGATGCCGAGCGCTACCAGAACGGTGAGCAGGTCTTCTCCATCGAGGATGCCAGCTTGAGCGACAAGGCCTGGGACAACTACGTGCGTTGCAAGTACAACCGCACACCGTGCAATGGCCAGACCGCCATGCCCGAAAAACTGCCCGACACCGATGGCCGCTACACGCTGTTTTCCCGCGCCCTGCAAACCACCGATCACGATCGCTGGGGTGTGAATGTCTCCAACCGCATGGAGTTGAGCGATGCCTGGGCGCTGACCCTTTCCGGGGATTTCAGCAAGGAAAAGCTCAAGCAGACCGACAACGCCAGTGACGACATCGGCAGTACGTACATATTCGCCTCCAACTACCTGGGGCCACGTGGGGGGCGTCGCGAGCAGTACAACTTCACCTTCAACAACGAGTGGGCGGCCACTTCATGGCTGACGTTCAACGCCGGAGCACGCTATAGCGACTACAACTCGTTCGACACGACGCTGGATGAGTACCGGAAGGAGCAGGCAGCCGGTTGGGATGCCAAGGCGGCTGTTGTTGCCAAGCAGTTCAAATACTCGCGGATGCTGACCGATGCGGAAAACCAGGCCTATGTGTCGAGCGCGCGGGCCGAGGTCGAAAGCTGGGGGCTGGACGAGGAAACCACTGAAATCCTCCTCACCGAGTATCTTCAGGAGGGGCTCGTCAACGGCATTCGCTACACCATGGAAAGCGTGGAGATCCCTACCGATGGCCAGCGTCTGGTGAGCGCCGCGAATCCGTTCACCAACGGTACGATCAACATGAACGAGCAGGTAGCCAATGCTCAGGGTACCGGTACGACCGCCCCGCGATACATCCCTTACAACAGCTCGGGGGTTCCAATTTATCAGCAGCCCACGGAAGCCGAGCGATGGGCCAGGCCAAAGAAGCGCAAGGACAGCGCATGGGCGCCCATGGCTGGCGTGACGCTACATGTCACCGAAAATGCCCGGGTATATGCTCGCTATACCGAATTCGTCAGATTTCCGACTATTTATGAAGAAGCGCAGACTGTTTCAGCCACAGGGATCGGTATCACTCAAAACTCGCCGCGACCCGAGCATGCATATAATTGGGAGTTCGGTTATGTGCATGACTTGCACTCCTATGTTCCAGATTGGCGTAATGCCGATTTCCGGATCAATTACTACAAGAATGAAATTCACGATTACATAGATCGGGACTTTGCCTACAACATCGTTCAATACGACAAGAAAATTATCTCGGGTATAGAAATGCAGATGCGCTTCGATACCGGGCGTTATTACTCCAGCCTGGGTATCAGTTACCGACTTGATCAGAAGCTCTGCGACAAGGATATGGCCGTCACCTTGGATCCCTATTACGGAAAGGCTGTCGACGAGTGCGTCACGGGCGGCTTCCCTTCCACGTTCTCCCGCACCAGCTTGCAGCCGCAGTACTCCATCAACCTGGACGGTGGTGTGCGTCTGTTCAACGACAAACTCGAGATCGGCGGTCGCATGGTTTACCACAGCAGCGCCAAGAACAAGGAAGAGCAGAAATGGATCGATCAGGGCGTCAACTTCGTACAAGGCATAAACCAGCCGTATGAATGGCACCCCATCTGGGTCTTCGACAGTTATGCCACCTTGCATGTCAATGAACATGTGGATGTCGACTTCGGTGTAAACAACATTACCAATCGCTATTACCTCGATCCACTTTCGCGCACCATCATGCCTGCACCAGGCCGTACGTTGAAAATGGGATTGACTGCACGGTTCTAGATTTTTTGCTGTTTTCGTAAAAACAGTGTTTTTCAAAACTTATGACAAGGAGATTGTTGTGAAGAAACTTTTCGTACTGACGGCGTTGTCTCTGGCTACTTCCGGTGCATTTGCCGCTACTGTCAGCGGTGGATCGTCTTCGGCCTATGTTGAAGCGGCCGCTTCGAACATGATGGCTGTGGGCACGGCAGGTATCGCCATGCCGACCGTCACCGGCGGCACCGCCAATACCGCAGCGGTTGTCAGTTTCAAGTCTGGTCCGATCGCCCAGACCAACGCTGTGCTGAGCGGTTATGGCACAACGTCGGCGCATATCGTCAACCCGCTCAACGGTGTCACCACCTCGGAAACCTGGAAGAACCAGGTGGCCTACAACACCGAGGTCTACGCCTACCGTCAGATCGCCGCACCGTCCTCGGGTTATCCACAGTTCGGCGGCGAGGTAATCGCCAAGGTATCGGGTTCCGAGGTGTACTTCGGTGAGTGGGCACCTGCCAAGTCCGGCACCCAGCCAACCAACAGTACTGACCTGAACCTGTCCAGCTCGGACCGCACCGTCTGGTATGTCGGCGAGAACCCGACCACCAGCATGCCAACCCTGGTCAACGCCAAGTACAACGTGGTCGGCATCAACCAGTACAACCCGGGCACCGCTGCTGGTGTCACTTCGGGCGTGCTGACCGCCAACTACGGTTCGGGCAGTGGCACACTGACCGGCACTGTGGGCAGCCTCAACTTCGCCGGTACCACCATCGCCTCGAACGGCTCGTTCGCTCGCGGCACCACCATTCAGGGTCAGTTCTACGGTGCCAACGCCGAGGCCCTGGCCGGTATCTACAACTCCAGCACCACCAAGGTCGCCTTCGGCGGCGCCAAGCAGTAACACCCGCGCGTCATTGGAGGAGGGCGCTTCGGCGCCCCCTTCCGACCCCTTATTCCTTTCTGTCCCGGACCGATCACCATGCTGCCGTCCTTGCGGGTGCGCGTCGCCCTGCTGTGTTTCTCGACCCTGTTTTCCACCGCGTTGCTGGCCGACGATGACGACACCCGTCTGCTGCTGAACAAGATCGACCGCGGCGCCGATGCGCGCGAACGGGCCAATCTTGGCGCGCCGGATCCGGCCGAGAACGACGACTCGCTGATCACCATCGAGGGGCAGACCTATAGCTTGCAGAACACCCTCGAAGACCTCGGGCCCGCCATCTATGTCTCCATCAACCTGCAGCAGTGGGGCAAGGTGCGCCAGTTCGTCGAGCGCTACCGGCAGTTGCCTGGCCATGAGCCGGCGCTGGTGGAGATGGCCGAGGGCCTGATCGATCGTTCCGAGCGCAAGTACAAGCAGGCCATCGCCCACCTGCGTCGGGCCGATGAGTTGCAACCCGGTTTTGTCCGCGCGCGCCTGGAGCTGGCGCGGACCCTGTTCGAAGACAGCCAGACCCGCGAGGCCGAGGCGCTGTTCGCCGAAGTCGCCGCCAGCGACGTGCCCGAGCAGGTGCTGAGCGTGCTCGGCGAGTACCGGAAGGGCATCGACATGCGCCGCCAGTGGCATGGTTCGGTGTCGCTGGGCTTTGGCCACAACAGCAACATCAACCAGGGCAATGGCATGACCACCGTGACCCAGGTCTGTTCGGTATTCTTCGATTGCTTCGACTACACCCGGCAGATGCCCAAGCCGATCGGCTCGTCCAGCGTGGTCTATGACGCTGCCGCCGAGCGACGCTTGCAGATTTCCGGCAACCACCATGTACTGGTGCGTGGCCTCACCTACGGCAACAACTACGACCGGTACAACGACGACGAGGAAAACGACACCAAGACCTGGTACGACGACAACACCAGCGTGCTCTACGCCGGGTACAACTACCAGAGCGCCTTGAACGACGTTTCGCTGACCCCGCTGTTCGAGAACTACTACGCCGACCATCACACCAAGTACGAGGCCAGCGGCGTGCGCGGGGAGTGGAAGCACAACCTGACCAACCGCCTGCAGGTCAGCGTGCAGGCGCAGCACAAGCATTTCCGTTTCCAGGGCGAGCAGCGCGAGTATTTCGATGACTATGACGAGCGCCAGGCAGGCATGTCGCTGTCGTACCTGCTGGATCCGCAGACCCTGGTGTTCGGTGGCGTGACCTACACCCGTCGCAGCCAGGACGCGGACACCGCCAGCAATCGCGAGTACATGGGCAGCCTTGGCGCGTATCACAGCTTCGATATCGGCGTGAACCTGAGCCTGATCGGCCTGTACCGCACCACCCGCTACGACGAACCCGACGTCTTCCTCGGCGGCCTGCGCAAGGATCGCCAGCAGATCTACATCGCCAACCTGAGCGTGCCGCGCCTGGCCTTCGCCGGCGTGGTGCCGAGCCTGTACGCCAAGCGCACGGTGACCGACAGCAGCATCGACTGGGCCTACAGCTACCGGCAGACCGAGGTGGCGCTGAAGTTCGAGAAGACGTTCTGAGGGGGGAGGGGCCCCGGTGCATACCGGGGCCGAATCGCAGGCATAAAAAAACCCGCTTTCGCGGGTTTCTTTGAAATATGGTGCCCAGAAGAAGACTCGAACTTCCACGACCGTAAGGTCACCAGCACCTGAAGCTGGCGTGTCTACCAATTTCACCATCTGGGCAAAGGTTGAAGCATTTGAAACATTAACAGTGTAGCGTGTCGCGTAAATTCCAGATCGCTGATCTGAAATTTGAAATTGGTGCCCAGAAGAAGACTCGAACTTCCACGACCGTAAGGTCACCAGCACCTGAAGCTGGCGTGTCTACCAATTTCA
>NZ_JAZDQN010000036.1:0-66701 GCF_036324125.1 Pseudomonas ulcerans
CGTAGGGCCTGATGTGGGAGCGAGCGGTTTTGCTTACTTTTTCCAAGAAAAAAGTAAGCCGCCGTAAAGGCGGAAGGCGTCGGTGGTGTCACCGCCGCGACCGGATATGCTCGCAGCACCAGCACCAGCACCAGCACCAGCACCAGCAATCGCAAGCAACCCCCTCACAGCACCCGGATCAACAACCCCACCAACACCAGATTCACCACCGCCAACCCGCTCATCGCCCCCAGCACCGCGCCCGGCCCGGCCACCTGCAACAGCCAGCCACCGAGCAACGGCGTCGCCGCCTGGCCGATCAGCGAGGGCAGCGACATCCGCCCCATCAACAGCACATAGTTGGCCGGCGACATCAACGCCAGCGGCAGCAACCCACGCACGATGGCCCGCAGGCCATTGCCGAAGCCATACAGCACAAGCCCCAGCGCCGTCGCCAGCGGCATCAGCGTCACCAGCAGCAACCCCGCCGCCACCAGCACCACGGAAATCAGCGTGGTCCACACAGGATGTCGCTTGCTGGCGAACATCTGCACGATCCGCGAACCCACCTGGGCCGGGCCAAGTACCGCCGCGAAGCCGATGGCCGCCGCCAGGCTGTGGCCCTGGCCCTGGAGGATCGACACCAGGTGCACCGACACTGCCGTCATCAGCACCGCACCAATGGCGAAGATCGCCGTGAGTAGCCAGTACACCCGCGGATCGACGCGGTCTTCGCCGGCCTGCCGGGCCGTGCTGCCGATGCTGATCCCCACCCCCGCCGGCAACACCCGGCGGTACAGCGGCGCGACGCTGAGGATCAACACCACGGCATAGGCCACGCAGGTCATGCGCCAGCCCAGATGGCTGATCAGCCACGCCACCAGCGGCCAGGTCAGGGTCGAGGCGAAGCCGGAGATCAGGGTGATGCCGGTGATCGCACTGGCCGCCCTGGCGCCGTAGAGCGCGCCGAGGGTGGCGAACAGCGCTTCGTACAGCCCAAGGGCCATGCCGATGCCGATCACCACCCACGCCGCGAGAAACCAGGGCAGCGAGTGTGCCGCCGCCATCAACAGCAGCCCGGCCGCCACCGCCAAACCGCTGCTGGCCAGCACGGGGCGGCCGCCGAAACGGGCGACCAGGCGGCTGGTGGACGGCGCGAGCACGGCCGAGACCAGCAACGCCAGCGACAGCGCGCCGTACACCCAGGGACTGGCCCAGCCGGTGTCGGCGACGATCGGCGCGGCCATCACCGCCATGAGGAAGAACGAGCCGCCCCAGACCAGGATCTGCAACAGGCCGAGGACGAAGATTCCGGGCAGGCCGGGGAGAACAGCAGGGTCTTTCACGAGGACATCCGGAACGAGCGGGGAAAACGGGAGTCAGGCGTCGAAGGCGCCATCCAGCCAGCGGCCGAGCAGTTCGGTGGTGCGCTCGGGGTGCTCCAGCGGCGGCAGGTGGCCGCATTCATCGAGCACCTCCAGGTGCGCGCCGGCGATGCCGGCGTGGATCAGCCGGGCCTCGGCCAGCGGAGTGATCTCGTCCTGCGCGCCGAACAGCACCAGGGTCGGCACGCGGATCGTCTCCAGCACCGGACGGTAGTCGGCGCGGTCGATGATCGCTTGCTGCTGGCGGATGAAGCCTTCGCGGCCAATGGCGTCGGCCATCGCCATCACCACCTCGGGCACCGTGGTATCAAGGCTGCGGGCATGCATCAGGCGCGGCAGCAGTTGCGGGGTGACGCCCTTGAACTTGCCCAGGCTGGCCAGCTCCAGCAGACCACGGCGGACCCGGGCCCGGGCCGCTTCGTCGGGGCGGGCCATGGTGTCGAGCAAGGCCAGGCGCGCGACCCGCTCGGGGGCACGCTTGAGGATCTCGAAGGCCACGTAGCCACCCATGGACAGCGCGGCCAGGGCGAAGCGCGGCGGCGCCTGGTCCAGCACTCGCTCGGCCATGGCGGCGATGGCGGTGTCCTGGCTCAGGTCGGGGATCGATACCGGGCGATCGGCTGCGAACGCGGCTTGCTGGTGCGCCCACAGGCGATGGTCGTTGAGCAGGCCGGGCAGCATCACCAGGGGAAGGTTGTCGCGGGACAAGCGGGGTACTCCTGAAAACGGAAAAGAGAAAAGCAGCCGGACGCTACAGCATGTGCCCGGCCCAGATACGCCGCTCCACCAGGTCGGCGGCGATCTCGATGAAGGCCTCGGCGACGAAGCGCGCAGCCGGTGCCACCCGGCGATCGGCGGGGAACACCTGGACCAGCTTGCGCATCGGCACCGGGTCCACCAGCGGCGCGGCGCACAGGCTGCCGTTCTCCACCTGGTTCCAGATCGAGGCAAGGGGCAGGGCGGTGAGGCCGAAGCCGTTGCGCACCAGGTCGATCATGGCGCCGAAGGAGTCGGCCTCGACGCTGCTGGTCAGCTTCACCCCGACCTCCCGCGCGCAGTTGTCGAGGATCACCCGCAGGCCGTGGCGGGCGCTGGGCACTACCAGCTCGTGCTCGGCGAGGGTGGCGAAGCGCACCGGGGAGTCCAGGCGCAGGCCGGCCTCGGGCGGGCCCACCAGCAGCAGGTTTTCCATCATCACCGGGACGATGCGCAGGGTGTGCAGCGGCTGCGGGTCATAGGTGATCGCCAGCTCCAGCTCGCCGCGCTGCAGCCAGTCCAGCAGGTAGCCGCTGTAGGCCGAGGAAAAGCGCACGGCGAGGCTGGGCTGGGCGTCGCGGATCTTGCGTACCAGCGGCACGGTGATGATCTCGGCCACGGTCGGCGTGGTGCCGATCACCACGGTGCCGCGGAAGTTGGTACGCCCGCCGACCACCGAACTGCGGATCGACTCCATCTCTTCCATGATCCGCGTGGCATGGGCCAGCACTTCGCGGCCGACCTCGGTGATCACCATGCCGCGTCCGTGACGCTCGAACAGGTAGGCCCCCAGTTCCTTTTCCAGCATGCGGATCTGCCGGCTGAGGGCCGGCTGGGCGATGTGCAGGCGATCGGACGCCTTGCTCAGGCTGCCGAGTTCGGCAACGTGGATCAGGGTCTTGAGTTGAACGACGTCCATTGGCAGGCCAGTCAGGTTTCACGGGGAAGCAGCTGTCGGCAAGTGTATACAGATTGTTTCACCGAGGAAGCGCCTGGGCTCTCCCAGAAGTCTCGGCCGGTGCCGCGAAACCCAGGCAGGCCGCGGCCTGCAGCCGTTCCATAAAATTTCGGCATATCAGTTAGGCCGGTGTCCGGTCTTATGGTCCCACCCGGCCTGCGGTAGCGTGAATCCAGTGCCGGTCACCCCCTTTCCGGCGCCCTACAAGAACAAGATTCAAGGGTGAAACCATGTCCGCATCGTCTCCGCAATCCGCCGCTCGCGGCGCAGATCTCACGCAATCCCAACGCGTCAAGGCCATCCTCGGTGCCTGTTCGGGCAACCTGGTGGAGTGGTACGACTTCTTCATCTATGCCTACACGGCGATCTACTTCGCCGCCGCGTTCTTCCCCAAGGGCGACACCACCACGCAACTGCTGGCCACAGCCGGAGTGTTCGCCGTGGGCTTCTTCATGCGTCCGCTGGGCGGCTGGATCTTCGGCTGGATCGCCGATACCCGGGGGCGCAAGGTGTCGATGATCATCTCGGTGTTCATGATGTGCGGCGGCTCGCTGCTCATCGCCCTGATGCCCACCTACGACAGCATCGGCATCGCCGCGCCGGTGCTGCTGGTGGTCGCCCGGCTGATCCAGGGCCTGTCGGTGGGCGCCGAGTACGGCACCGGCGCCACCTATATCAGCGAGATCGCCACCCCCGGGCGGCGTTGCTTCTATGGTTCGTTCCAGTACTTCACCATCATCGCCGGGCAACTGCTGGCGTTGATGACCGTGGTCATCCTGCAGCAGACCCTGAGCGACGAGCAGTTGCGCGAGTGGGGCTGGCGCATTCCGTTCTTCATCGGTGCGGTGAGTGCGGTGGTCGTGGTCTACCTGCGGCGCTCGATGCGCGAGACCGCATCGAAGCAGGACATGCGCCGCAAGGAAGCCGGCTCGCTGCGCGGCATGTTCCGCCACAAGCGCGCGGTGGCGCTGGTGCTGGCCTTCACCATCGGCGGTTCGTTGTACTTCTATACCTTCACCACCTACATGCAGAAGTTCCTGGTGATCTCCAGCGGCTTCAGCCCGGAGACGGTGAGCTTCATCATGACCGCCGCGCTGATCGGCTTCATGCTCCTGCAGCCGCTGCTCGGCCTCCTGGCCGACCGGGTCGGGATCAAGATGCACATGCTGTTGTTCTCGGGGCTGGCGATGCTGCTGGTGATCCCGCTGCTGCTGGCCTTGCAGTCGGTGAGCAATGCCTTCGTGGCGTTCCTGCTGGTGTTCGCCGGGCTGGCGGTGGCGTCGTTCTATACGCCGATCGCCGGGATCGTCAAAGCCGAGCTGTTCCCGCCGGCGGTGCGCGCGCTGGGGGTCGGTTTTCCTTATGCGGTGGGTAACGCGGCGTTCGGCGGGACTGCGGAGTACGTGGCGCTGTCGTTTCGTGCCCAGGGGGTGGAAACCTATTTCTTCTTCTATGTGGTGGCGGTGCTCTGCGTGACCTTCATCGCTTCGCTGCTGATGCCGAACCTGACCCGGCATGGGTACATCAGCGGGGATGGCGACGTCGAGACGAATACCGGGCTGGGGTGTGCTGGGCGCGGTGTGGTGGGGGATGGGGTGCGCTGAGGGACAGGTAAACCGCTGGGCGCCGGCTCTCATATAGCACCGCATGACTTATTGATTTACCGGGGACTTGTGGGAGCGGGTTCACCCGCGATTGCGTCGGTGATGCCACCATCGTAATCGCGGGTAAACCCGCTCCCACAGAGTCCGTGTCGCTCCTGGATCTGCTCTCTGCGCGACAGCGCAGCCTGAAAAGTCAGATGATCAGAACGGCACGGCCACCGTCAGCTGGCTGTACACATTGGTGCCATTGCCCCCCACCTGGTTGCCGCCGTTGCTCTCGTCCTTCTTCGGTTGGTACAGGCCCACCAGCGGGCTGATGATCAGGTGCTCGTTCACCGCCCACTCCACGTAGAAGTCCAGTTCCCGCGCATCCAGGTTCAGGGTGTCGCGGGTGCGCAGGGTGTTGAAGTCGAAGTACAGCGCGCCCACCGTCAGGTTCTCCAGCGGCGTGGCCTTCAGGCCCACGTGGTGAATCCCGGTATTGCTGTTGAACGGCCCGGAATAGTTGGCCGCCACTTCGCCCTGGAACCAGGTGCCATAGCCGGTGCTCAGGCCGGTGAACAGCGAATCCCAGCCCTGGGAGTAGCGGGTGTAGCGGTAGGTGACCTTGGGCGACCAGGCGACATCGGCGAAGGTGTAGCCCGCCTCGGCGTACCAGGCCTTCTCCGGCCCGGCGTCCTTGTCCTGCCAGGCGTATTCGAAGGCGAAGCTGGCATTCTCGATGCCGGCACTGCCTTCGCCGCGCAGGCTGTAGACGTCCATGTTCTCGCGCTCTTTCTGGAAGTCGCTGGCCCACTGGTCGGTGACGTCGAGGCCGTGGACCCAGGTCAGGCCCAGGGTGCCGGCGTCGGTGGTGTAGTCCAGGGTGCCGGCGGCCAGTTCGGTTTCGGCCTGGGCGCGGTTGTCCGATTTCAGCCACAGCACGCTGCCGTGCAGGCCCTCCTGGCCACCGAGCTTGAGCACCGCGGTGCGGTCGAAGGCGTGGCGGGCCGCCAGGTAGTAGGCGCCGCCACGGTTCAGCGCGCCGTCGGCCGGGCCCTTGCCGAGGTTGGGACCGTCGTCGTTGATCAGGAAGCCGCTGCCGATCTTGACCACCTGGCGCCCGGCGGAGAAGTCCACGCCATCCTTGCCCAGGGCCGGGAACAGGTCGCCGGAGCGCCAGCCGAGGAAGGCGTCCTCGATCTTGGTGGTGCGCTCGGAACCGTCGGTGTTGCCGGCAGCATCGCCGTCACCCCAGGTGGCCGAGCTGACCAGGTTGAAGGTGCCGTAGAGGGTGCCGGCGCCGCCAAGACCCTGGTCGCCGCTGATGCCGTACTTGATGAAACCTTCGCGCCAGGTGGAACCGCCCGTGGTGCCGTCGTAGTTCTTGCGGCTGTTGAACATGCCCCATACCGCGAGCATGTCGGCGTTGAGGTGGGTGTCGTCGTCCGCGTACAGCTCGTAGGCCAGCGCCGGCTGGGCCGCTGCCAGAGTGACCAGGCTCAGGCCGATGGCCCGGGCCAGCGGTAACAGGCGATGTTGCTTGTCCATTGGTATTCCCCCATTTCTTGTTGGCAGTTGTGCTGTAGCGAGGGGCTATTAGGGCGCCGGCAACCACGGCAAGTCTTGTTCGTGGCTGCCAGCGTTCTTGATCGCAATGGCCAGCAATCAGCCATTACTCTCCAGGGTGGCGAGGGTTTCCGGCAGGGTGGCGCCACCATCGACGATCAGGGTCTGGCCGGTGATGTAGGCGGCGTTGTCCGAGGCGAGGAAGAGCATGGCGGCGGCGATGTCCTGCGGTTCGCCGAGACGGCCCAGCGGCACGCTGTTGGCGATCCGGGCGTTGAGGCTGGCGTCGCCGAGGTTGTCCATGGCCGGGGTGCGGATCATGCCCGGCTCGACGCCGTTGACCCGCACGCCATGGCCCGCCAGTTCCAGCGCGGCGCTGCGGATGAAGCCGTTGACCCCGGCCTTGGACGCGGCGTAGTGGCTGAGCCCCGGGTAGGCCACCCGTGGTCCGGTCACCGAGGAAGTGACCAGCACGTTGCCGCGCCCCTGGCGACGGAACAGCGGCAGGGCGCCCTGGGTCAGCCAGAACAGCGCCGACAGGTTGACGTCCAGGGTGCGCCGCAGCAGCGCTTCGTCGATCCGTTCGAACGGCGTCAGCGGGAAGTACGCGGCGTTGTGCACCAGCACATCGAGGCGCGGCAGCCCGGCCAGCAGCGTGGCGACAGCCTCGCGGTCGGCGAGGTCGATGCCGCTGGCACTGGCCTGGTGGCCCTCGCCCTTGAGCTGGTCCACCAGGGCCTGGGCGCCTTCCAGGTTGAGGTCGGCGATCAGCACCGAGGCCCCGGCGCGGGCGAAGCCCTCGACGATGGCCCGGCCGATGCCCTGGGCGCCGCCGGTGACCAGCACGTGCTGGCCGCTGAAATCGAAGCGAGCATTCATGACGGGTTCTCCAGGCGGGTATAGGCCAGGGTCGGCACGTCGACGATGGTCGAGCCACCATCGGCGGCGATCACCGCGCCGGTGACGATCGATGCCTCGGCACTGATGAGGAACTGGCACAGCGCGGCGATCTCGTCCGCCGTGGCCGGGCGGCGCAGCGGTACGTCGGCGGTGACCCGGCGGTAGGCGGCGTCGAGGTCTTCGCCGTAGTGCTGCATCAACGGCTGCATTTCCTCGTCGGCCATGGGCGTGCGCACCCAGCCCGGACACACGCAGTTGACGCGCACGCCCTGCGGCCCGAAGTCCCGGGCCAGCGAACGATTGAGGCCGACCAGCGCATGCTTGGCCGTGGTGTAGCCGCACACCTCGGGCCCCGCCGCCAGCGAGGCGATGGAGCCCAGCAGGACGATGCTGCCGCGCCGCTCCACCAGCAGCGGCAGGCAGGCGCGGGCGCTGTGGAAGGCGCTGTGCAGGTTGCCGCGCATGGCGGCTTCCCAGGCCTCGTCGCTGGTCTCCAGGGCGCTGCCCAGGCCATGGCCGCCGGCGCAGCAGACCAGCGCGTCGAGTCCGCCGAAGCGGGCGCGGATCTGCTCGACGAAGCCGGCCCAGGTGGCGCTGTCGGCGGCATCGCCGGCCAGCACCAGGGCGTCGGTCCCGGCTGCCACCTGTTCCAGCGCTGCGCGCCGCCGGCCGACCAACACCAGGTTGTCACCCAGGGCGGCCAGGCGCCTGGCGCAGGCCGCGCCGATGCCGCTGCCGGCACCGGTGATCAGCACGGTGCGCTTCATGCTTCGTGGACCGTGGTGTTGATCAGGTTGCAGTACGAGGACACCGGGAAGTTGCTGAAGGCGTCGAAGCTGCCCTCGGCATAGCCGAAGATCTTGCCGTCGCTGCGGTGCTCGCGCAGGTCGATCATCACCAGGCCCAGGGTCGGGATGATCTTTTCGCGCCAGACGAACAGGTACAGCTCGTCGGCGATCTTGTAGTAATGGCAGCGGTCGGTATCGCACAGGCCTTGTTCGACGCCCTTCAGGCACTGCCAGGTGTAGTAGTTCTCGTTGAGGTAGATGTGCTCGTATTCCTCGGTCGGGCTGTAGCGGTAGCGGTTGCGGATGCCCACCAGCTCGGCGGTCGGTGCGTGCGGGCAGGCGCCTTCCTGCCAGGGCTTGTCCAGGCTGCCGTGGAGGAACTGTGCTTCGACGCAGGTCAGGTTCTTGCCGGACAGGGCGCGGTGGTAGATGCCTTGCTGGGTCTCCTGCTCGGACGGCATGTTGCCGATTACGGCGGTGAAGGACTGGCTCAGGGTGTCGATGATCAGGGTGATCGACCAGGTCTGGCCCTGTTCGGTCTTGAGGAAGTCCACCAGGTAGATGCCCGGGCGCACCGAGGTGGCGCGGTACGGCGCGCTGCCGCTGGAGTGGCCGTCGGCGGCGTGCCAGTGCAGTTGCTCGGCGTCGAAGCGGTGCTCGATGACCCAGCCGTTGGCGAAATGCAGGGTCAGCTGGCGGCCGGCCAGCTCGGCCAGTTGCGGCAGGATGAAGGCCTCGGGCGCGAAGCCTTCGGCCAGGGCGCCTACGGTGATCCAGTCGGTTTGGGTGGTCATGGGGGTGGCTCCGTACTTGTTGTTGGGAGCCACGATGGTGACGCGAGCCGGGGCCGGGCGGTATCAACCGGATGGTTGAGGCGGGGTTGGCATACCAGTCATCTGTCTGTCATGAATTGGTATTAATGTGCCATCACCTAGCGGCAGGAATGAATCGTGGTGATCCGCCGGTCCTTGTCTTCGTTCAACGTTCTGCAGTTTCTCCTGCTGTCCTCGGCGCTGGCGATCCTGTCGTTCGTCTGGATCTCGTACTTCCAGCAGCGCGCCACCTCGGAGCAGGAAGCCCTGGCGGCCAAGGCTTCGGAGCACCTCAACCTGGCCACCATGGCGGCGGAGAATCTCAGCCAGCTGGTGGACCGCGCGCAGACCATCGGCCGCGCCGCCCAGGCCGACATGCGCGACAGCGGGCCAGGACGCTGGAGCCTGGTACGCATGCTCGCCGAAGACCCGGTGCTCAAGCGCATGAGCCTGTACCGCTTCGATGGCGACCTGCTGTCCGCCAGCCACAGCGATGAACCGCAGCAGTTGCCCGAGGCGTGGCTGTCGGCCCTGCGCGAGCATATCGGTCGCTACGGCTTCAAGCCGTTCCTGCCGCCGCTGGATGCCGCGGCCCGGGAAACCGCCGAGATCAACTGGCGCCTGCCGTTCCTCCTGCCGCTGACCGAACCGTCCCGCGGCCAGCCGGAAAGCATTCTTTTAGTGCAGTTGGATATCGGCTACCTGGCGGTGCTGTTCCAGCATATCGACCTGGGCAACAGCGGCCTGATGCGCCTGCTCGACAACGCCGGTCACGAGCGCCTGCGCATCGGCAACAGCGGCGTGGTGGTGGCCGGGGAGGCGCTGATGCCGAACCTGCCGGACACCATCGAGGCCTCCGGGCGGCTCGCCCAGTTCAGCCTCGACGGTCGTTACCAGAGCCTGTTCCGCAAGGTATCGGCGCGGGGCTTCAGCATCGTCGTGAGCCAGCGCGAAGACGAGATCCTCGCGCCGTCGCGCGTGCTCTACGAGCGCCAGTTGTGGGTCAACCTGAGCCTGACCCTGCTGATCCTCGGCGGCGTGTTCTGGGGCTGGCGCGTGCTGGGCAAGCGCGAGGAAGCCTTTGCCGCGCTGGAGCAGGCGCAGCGGATCAACCAGCAGCTGATCCAGCGTCTGGAAGAAGAACACCGGCGCAGCAGTCACGCGGCGGCCACCGATCACCTCAGCGGCCTGCACAACCGCCGCCAGTTCATGGAAACCGCGGCGCGGGTGCTGGCCGAGCAGCGCAGCAAGCGGCGCCTGATGGCGATCCTGTTCATCGACATGGACCGCTTCAAATCCATCAACGACTCCCTCGGCCACAAGGTCGGCGACCTGTTGCTGCAGGCCGTGGCCGGGCGCATCCGCCGCGCCCTGGAGCCGGGGGACGAGGCCGCGCGTTTCGGCGGCGACGAGTTCGTGGTGCTGTTGGCCGGCGCGCGCAGCGAAGAGCAGATCGACCTGTGGGTGCGCATGCTGCTCAACAAGCTGTCGGCGATCTACTCGCTGGACCAGCATGAACTGAACAGCAGCCCCAGCATCGGCGTGAGCATCTGCCCGCGGGACGGTGTGTCGGTGGACGAGCTGATCCGCCATGCCGACGCGGCCATGTACTCGGCCAAGCAGGCCGGGCGCGGCCAGTACCGCTTCTTCGACCCGTCGCTGAATGTCGTCGATGTCGGCGAGTTCGCCCTGGAACAGGCCTTTGGTCCGGCGCTGAAGGAACGCCAGTTCGTCCTGCATTTTCAGCCCAAGGTGCGTTTCGACAGCATGCGCGTCGAGGGCTACGAGGCCCTGGTGCGCTGGCAGCACCCACAGTTCGGCCTGCTCTATCCCGACCGCTTCATTTCCCTTGCCGAGCGCAGCGGCTTCATCGTCGACCTGGGCTGGGAAGTGTTGCGCCTGGGCTGCGAGGCACTGGTGGACTGGCAGGCCCGGGGGATCCAGTCCGGGCTGGCGATCAATGTCTCGCCCTTGCAGTTGCGCCAGCCGGACTTCAGTTCCCGGCTGCTGGACGAGCTGCGCCAGCATGGCGTGGAGCCGCGCTTCCTGGAGCTGGAAATCACCGAAACCACGGTGCTCGACGACGAAGGCCAGGGCATCAAGCACCTGCAGGCCCTGCGTGATGCCGGGCTGAGCATCAGCCTGGACGATTTCGGCCAGGGCTATTCCGGCTTCTCCCACCTGCAGGCGTTGCCGATCAACCGCCTGAAGATCGACCGCACCCTGATCGCCCAGCTCTCCAACAGCCACGACGACAGCCCCATCGTGGTGTCCACCATCATCCTCGCCAAGCGCCTGGGCCTGGAAGTGGTGGCCGAGGGCGTGGAAACCCGCGAGCAGGTGGTCTACCTGCGCCTGGCCGGCTGCGACTTTGCCCAGGGCTACCACTTCAGCCGTCCGCTGACCGTGGCCCAGCTCGAAGAATACCCACCCTTCATCGACGCGACGGAAACTGCATGCGAGCACTGATCTGCCTGTTCTGCCTGATGCTGCTCGGCTTGCCGGCGGCCGCCGAATGCCGGCAACCGGCGTTGCGTATCGCGGTGATTCCGAAAAAGAGCATGGAAGTGCTGATGCAGGACTACCAGCCGTTGCTGGAGCGCCTGCACAAGGCCCTGGGGGTTCCGGTGTCGATCGTCCCGGCTTCGTCCTATGAAAGCGTGGTGGATGCCGTGGTGTCCGGCGGCGTCGACGTCGCCTGGCTGGGGCCGGCGGCCTACGTCCTGGCGCAGCAGCGCGACCCGAGCATCGAGCCGTTCGCCGTGCTGGCGATCAGGAAAGGCTATTTCACCCCGGCCGGGCATCACTACCAGGCCTTGCTCCTGGCGCGGCGCGGGGTGGCGGAGGATCTTGAGTCGCTGCGGGGCACGCGGGTGGCCCTGAGCGATCCGGCCAGCACCTCGGGCAGCGTGGTGCCCAACGTCGAGTTCGCCGCCCGGGTCGGACAGCCGCTGGCACGCTTCTTCGGTTCGGTGGCCTACAGCGGTTCCCATGACAAGTCGCTGGACGCGCTGCTGGAAGGCCGGGTGGACGCCGCCTTCGTCGCCAGCGTGCGCGCCGATGCCTACCTGAACAGCGGCAGGATCGCGCGGGATACCTTCAACGTGCTGTGGCGCTCGGAGCGCATCTACTACGACCCCTATGTGTTCCGCGGCAACCTGTGCGCCGGGTACAAGGCGCGGATCCGCGCGGCGATGCTGGAGAACCAGGAGGGGCTGGCGGCCTTCCTTGCGTCCCAGGATGCCAGCGCCATCGCCCCGGTCGGGCGGGCGGAGTACGCGCCGCTGGTGCGGATGATGGAGACCCGTTGATCAGCTCCGCGACCAGGCGGGCTGGCCGTCGGCGAAGGCGTGGGATACGGGCGTGAGTTCGTCGCGGTGCGGGTCGTCCAGGGTGCCTGCCAGCAGGGCGATGGTCGGCGCGTCGTCGATGGCGCCGAGGGAACTGCCGCAGCGCGGGCAGAAGGCGCGGCTGGAATAGTCCGAGGAGCGGTACAGTGCGGGCTCGCCGCCTTCGCCGGTCCATTCCACCTTGTCCCGGGGGAATTCGATCCAGAGCGCGGTCAGGGCGCCGGTGTGCTGCTGGCAATAGCGGCAGGAGCAGGTGTGCGGGTTGCCGGCGGGGGCCTGGGCGCTGTAGCGGATCCAGCCGCAGAGGCAGCCGCCTTGGTAGGGGAGTGGGTTCATCGTGCCTTCCGTGGTTTCGGGTTGGGCGTAGCTTAGACGACCGTGGAAATCCACACATCTCGGAAGGGCAGCGCGGGCCCTGTGGGAGTCCGCCCTGCCTTTCAGGCTGCGCTGTCGTGCAGAGAACAGGTCCAAGAGCGACGCGGACTCTGTGGGAGCGGGTTTACCCGCGATGGCATCGGTGGATTCACTATCGCAATCGCGGGTAAACCCGCTCCCACAAGGTCCAGCTAAATCAATAAGTTATATGGTGTTCTATGAGAGCGGGTCCGCATTACCTTGTCGGCTCTTGCAGGCACTACAGAAACAACGCCCCCACCAATTCCGTCCGGTTCCTCACCCCCACCTTCCTGAACAGATTGATCAGGTGGGTCTTCACCGTCGGCAGCCCCAGCCCCAGTTCCCGCGCCAGGGTCTTGTTGCAGGCCCCGCCTTGCAGCAGCAGGGCAATCTCCCGTTCCCGCGGTGTCAGCCCGGCAAGGCGGTCCGCGGTGGGCGCCGGCAATTGCCGCGCCGCCATCTGCATCAAGCCATGCAACGGCAACAGGCGCTCCAGCTCCGTCGCGCTGAACGCCCCCAGCGAGCCGTCGCGCAGCAACGAAACCCCCGCCGCCAGGCGCCCGTCCACCCAGGCCATGATCTCCACCACGTCCACCACCCGGTGCTGGTCGAGAAAGCCCAGGTATTCCCGTCCATGGGCCGCATCGTGGTGCGCCAGGCCCTGGCGCAGCGATACCACCGGCAGGCCGATGGCCTTGCAGTTGTCCGGCTTGAGCGGGTCGAGATGGCGGTAATGCTCCAGGTAGCGGTGGTGCATGGGCGCCTGCATGCCCAGCAATTCGAAGTCGCAGGCCTGCATCTGCTCGTCGATCCGGTAGAACGCCGCCAGGCTCGCCGGCACCTGCTGGCTGAAGGCGTGCAGGCAGTAGCGCCCCAGCTCCTGCGCGCTGTTCATGGCGCGCCCAGCAGTGCGTCGACCCTGGCCACGGCGGCGCGGGCGCACTCGGCATCCATGGCTTCCGAGGCGCCGGACACACCGATGGCGCCGATCACCTGGCCGTCATGCAGGAACGGCTCGCCACCGCCGAACAGGGCCAGGTTCGGCTGCAACGGCAAGCCTTCGCGGACCGCCGCCGAGGCTTTCTGCAGGCGCTCCTCCCAGGCCGAGGTCGACACGCCGAAACCGGCGGCGGCCAGCGCCTTGTTCAGGGCGATGGCCTGGGACGGCCGCGGCGCGCCGTCCATGTGCGCGCTATGGATCATCTGGCCGCTGGCGTCGAGGATCGCCAGGCTGACCCTCAGGCCGGCCTGCTCGGCGAATTCGACAGCGGCGCCGAGGGCCTGCATGGCCAGGCGCAGGGTGATGGTCGGTTGCTGACGCAGCAGGGTGGTCATCGGGCGGATTCCTCCACGGCAGGTTCAGGGATGGCGCGCACCCGCAGCGCCACTTGCCACAGGCAGTACAGCGCGAGCAGGACGGCGGCGACGGACATCGCCCAGGGCCCGCCAAGACGGGCAGCCAGCAGCCCGGCGAGCAGGCCGCCGATGGCGTCGAAGCCGAAGCGGGTCGAGGTGTAGATCGACACCACCCGGCCGCGCAGCGCTTCCGGCGCCTGGCTTTGCAGGAGGATGTTGGTGCCGACGTTGTTGATGGTGACGCCGAAGCCGAGGATCAGCATGGCCAGCAGCGACAGCGGCAGGCTGCGGCTGCTGGCGAACAGCAGCAGGCCGAGGGCGCTGGCGATGGCGGAAAACAGGATCAGGCCGCGCAGCCGGTCGGCGCCTTGTTGCCCGGCCAGCAGCACCGTGGACAGCAGCGAGCCCAGCCCGGCGGCGCCCCACAGCCAGCCGAGGGTGCGCGCGTCGCCGGCGAAGATGTCGTGGGCGAACACCGGCAGCAGCACGGCATAGGTGGAGGCGGTGAGGTTGACCACCAGTACGCCGAGGATCAGCCCGCGCAGCGATGGCGAATGCCATACGTGATCGAGGCCTTCGCGAAACAGGTGGCGCATGTTGCCGCTGGCCTTTTCCCCTGGCGCCAGGCGCACCGCCAGCAGGCCGAGGATCAGGCCGCCATAGGACAGCGCATTGAGGGCGAAGCACAGCGCCTCGCCGGTCACTGCCAGAAGCAGCCCGGCCAGCGGCGGGCCGATGAAGCGCGAGCAGGTGAACAGCATGGCGTTGAGGGCGAGGGCGTTGGCCAGGTCGTCGCGGTCGTCCACCAGGCGGCTGAGCAGCGACTGGCGCAGCGGCGTGTCCACCGCATTGAGGATGCCGAGGCTGGCGGCGAGCAGGACGATCAGGGTCGGGTTGATCAGCTCCAGCCAGGTCAGCACCGCCAGCACCAGGGCCTGCACGCCGAGCAGGCCTTCGACCTTCATCAGCAGGCGGCGCTTGTCGTGGCGGTCGATCCAGGCGCCGGCGATCGGCCCCACCAGCAGTTGCGGCAGGAGCGTGGCGCAGGTGGTGAGGCCGAGCAGCGCGGCCGAGCCGGTCAGGCGATAGACCAGCCAGGACAAGGCCACGGTCTGCACCCAGGTGCCCAGGGTGGAAATCGCGTGGCCGATGAAATACAGCCGGAAATTGCGGTGATGCAAGGCCCGCAGGACCGGGGGCCAGCGGTTCGGTTGTGCAGCTTTCACGATCGGGAACGCCATGTGCCGGAGAAAGAACGGGGCCGCCGCCAGCGAGCCCCGTGCCTGACTCTACCGGCTTGCGCAGGGAACGTCTTGCCTTTGCCTGTCGCCGGCATGGATCTGCGTGCCAGGGGCTGGCAGCGACGGTCAAGTGCCCGGCACCCGGATGCAAGACGTAGTCGGCGCTTTTCCGTTCAACTCGCTGTTTTTCACTGCCGAACGGTGTGCGCTGATGTTTTTCAGGAACGATCATTGGGTGCAGGAACTGGAGTCGCTGCTGGCGCGGATCAGCCAGGGCCAGCTGTGGGGCGATGTCGAAACACCGCAACTGCAGCGCCACCCGGCGTTGCTCGCCGCCTTGCGCGGGTTGGCGATGGATCGCCAGGCCGACCGCCGCCAGCTCGACGAAGCCCGTGCCCAGGCGGGCGACCTCAGCACGCAGATCGAGCAGGCGCGCCGCCAGGGCGATGCCGCCCAGGCTGAGTCCGCGCGCCTGGAACAGCGCTGCGCCGACCTGCAGGCAATGCTCGGCGAGATGCAGCAACAACTGGAAGCCCAGCGCCAGCAGGCGGCGATCTGGGCGCAGCTTGAATCGACGATCACCGAGGGCACCTGGGACATCAAGGTGGTCGGCGGCGACCTGCAGCACCCCGACAGCCACATGCGCATTTCCAACCAGTTCCGTGCGGTGATGGGCTACGGCGCCAGCGAGTTGCCGGATGGCTGGGACGCCCAGGTCAGCATCACCCACCCCGACGACCTGCCGCAGATCATGGCGATCTTCGACCGCGAGATCCTCAAGCCCGGCGCCAGCGGCGAGTACGTCTTCGAATACCGCATGCGCCACAAGACCCGCGGCTATATCTGGTGCCGCGAACGGGGCTGTGCCGTGCGCGACGAGCGTGGCGTGCTGACCCGGGTGATCGGCGCCGTGCGCGACATCAGCGACGAACGCAGCGCCCAGGCCAGCCATGAACAGATGCTCTCGCAGAACCAGACCACCTACGCGCAGATCGCCACGGTGGTGGGGGTGATCAAGAGCATCGCCGAGCAGACCAACCTGCTGGCGCTGAATGCCGCCATCGAGGCGGCGCGGGCCGGGGAAGTGGGGCGCGGGTTCTCGGTGGTGGCCGAGGAAGTGAAGAAGCTTGCCGACAGTACCCGGCAGGCGACCCAGCAGATCCAGTCGATGCTGCAGGACCGCTGATCCGCAGAGCGACGCGGACTTGTGAGTCCGCGTCGATAACAGAGACTTTAATTATTTGTGCGCCATGTAATTTTCAAAAGATAGCTATCTATCTTTCCAGTAGCACATATAAAAGTCTGTTTATTGATGTGCGTCATCCTTTCTCCGGATATTTAATTATTTCTCTGTTTTTTCAATTGTTTGAAGAAATAGCGAAAGAATCACCCGTCAATAATGGCTACGCGCCATTATTGAGCGTAAGCTAGCGCCCGCACCCATCCGGTGCCTCCCGATCATTGAAACCAGGCCCCTGCCGCAATTACCCATTGCAACGGCGCGGCTTGCGTTCGCCACTGTCAACCTGCGCTTTTTCCGGATTGAGTTGATGCCCATTACCCAGAACCTGTCTGATCTTTTCGTTCAAACCCTGGAACAAGCCATCGATAGTGTGGTTGTCATCGACAGCCATAATCAGGTGGTGCTGTTCAATGCCGCTGCGGAAAAGTTGTGGGGATTCGATCGCGAAGAAGTGCTGGGCAGGAATGTCAGCATGCTGGTGCCGGAAACCATTCGTGGCCGGCATGACGGTTATGTCGATGCCAATCGCCGCACCGGCCTCAACAAGATCGTCGGCACCACCCGCGACGTGCCGATCCACAAGAAGGACGGCACCCAGCGCTGGGGCTCGATGTCGATCTCGCGGGTGGAAACCGGCGGGCAGATCCTCTACACCGCCTTCCTCAAGGACGTCACCGAGCAACGCCGCGAGCGCAAGCGCGCCAAGCTGCTGGCGCTGGTCGCCGACCAGACCGACAACGCCATCTTCATCACCGACGGCGCCGGCAAGGTGGTCTACGTCAACAAGGGCTTCGAGAACCTGTTCGGCTACAGCCTGGACGAGATCGAGCGCTGCCTGCCGGCGGGGTTGCTGGTGCCGAACCTGCCGCTGGAACGCATGGCCGAGTTGCGTCGCGGCCTGAGCGGCGGGCGATCGTTCCGCCTCGAAGAGCTGTTGCAGGTAAAAGGCGGCGAGCGGATCTGGTGCAACGTCGCGATCAACCCGGTGTTCGGCGCCAATGGCGAGCTGGCGCAGACGGTGACGGTGCTCACCGACATCACCGCCTCGAAGATCCACCAGGTCCTGCAGCACTGCATCCTCGACGCCATGGTCCGGGAGATGCCGCTGGAATCGGTGATGGACCTGCTGTGCAAGGAAATCGAGCGCATGTCCCCGGAGCTGCGTGCGGCGGTGATCCAGATCGGCGCGGACGGCACCCTGCACCCGCTGGCAGCGCCCGGGTTTTCCGAGCGCTATGGCGAGATGCTCGAAGGCCGCTCGATCCGCGACTGCGTCGGCGCGTCCAGCGTGGCCGCCTGCCGCGGCGAGATGGTCTACGCCAGCGACATCGGCAGCGATCCGCACTGGGCCAGCATTCGCGAAGAAGGCCTGGAGCTGGGCATCCGCAGCGTCTGGGCGATCCCGATCAAGGACTCCAAGGGCGTGCCCATCGGCGTGCTGTCCTTCTACTACGACGACCACCGCGCGCCGTCGACCCTGCAACAGCAGATCGTCGAAGTGATCACCCCCTTGTGCGCCCTGGCCATGGAACGCGAGGTCAACCGCGAGAGCATCCGCCAGCTGGCCTTCTACGACAGCCTGACGCGCCTGCCCAACCGCAGCCTGCTGCACGCCAAGGCCGACCACGCGCTGATCGAGGCGCGGCGCACCAGGTCGGCGCTGGCGGTGCTGTTCATCGACCTCGACCGTTTCAAGCAGATCAACGATTCCCTCGGCCATCCGGCCGGTGACGAACTGCTCAAGCTGATCGCCCAGCGCCTTAGCGACAGCGCCGATATCGTCGGGCGCCTGTCCGGCGACGAGTTCGTGGTGGTGTTGCCGGAGTGTGACAGCCAGCGGGTCAACGATGCCATCGAGGAGATCCGCCAGGCGATTTCCCAGCCGTGCCAGATCGCCGGCTCGTGTTTCTCGCCGTCGGCCAGCATCGGAGTCAGCCTCTACCCGCGGGACGGTCACGACATGAGCACGCTGATCCACCGCGCCGACATGGCCATGTACCAGGCCAAGCATTCCGGACGCGGGCGTTTCAGCTTCTTCAGCCACGAACTGAACGAACTGGCCCAGGAGCGCCAGGCCCTGGAAAGCGCCTTGCGCGAAGCCATCGAGCAGGGTTCGCTGCAGTTGCACTACCAGCCCCAGGTAAACATCGACGATGGCCAGGTGTACGGCGTCGAGGCCCTGGCGCGCTGGACCCACGCGGATTTCGGCGTGGTCTCGCCGGCGCGCTTCATTCCGCTTGCCGAAGAGTGTGGCCTGATCACCGAGCTGGGCCACTGGGCGGTGCGCGAAGCCTGCCGGCAACTGGCGGAGTGGCGGGGCAAGGGCCTGAGCATTCCGTCGGTGTCGGTGAACCTGTCGCCGAGCAACTTCCACAACCTGGACCTCGCCGGGATGATCAGCGACGTGCTCGACCAGCACGGCCTGGAAGCCCGCGACCTGACCATCGAACTGACCGAAAACCTGCTGCTGGACACCAACCCCGGGACCATCAAGGTGCTGCACGACCTCAACTCCCAGGGCATCAAGCTGGCCATGGACGATTTCGGTACCGGTTATTCGAGCTTGAGTTATCTGCGCAAGCTGCCGATACAGGAGTTGAAGCTGGACCGCAGTTTCATTCTTGACCTGGAAGCGGACGAAACCAGCCGCGCCCTGAGCGATGCCGTGATGCGCATTGGCGACAGCCTGCGCCTCAAGGTGGTGGCCGAAGGTGTCGAGGAGCAGGGTCAGTTCCGCATTCTGAAGGACCAGGGCTATCACGTGGCCCAGGGCTATCTCCTGTCCAAGCCGTTGGCGCCGCAGGAGCTGGAAGCCTGGATGATGAAGTATTGACGCATTGTTCGGGCAAGCTGCCTGTCGATTTTCCTATTCCTGGAGGATTCCCCCATGTTCCCCGCATACCGGCGGCTCAAGAAGGCGCTTGAAGAAGCAGAGGACCGGCTGTCGTCGCTCGAACAGGTGAAGCAGAGCCTGGACGACGAAATGCTGGTGCTGAAGCTGACGTCCCAGGGCGAGATCACCTCGGCCAACGGCAATTTCCTCGCTGAACTGCAATATTCCGCAGGGGCCGTGGAGCGCAAGTTGCTCTTCGGCCTGGTGCCGGACTACGCCCAGGACACTAATCACTTCAAGCTGATGAAGCGCGCGATCCAGGGCGGCGAGCACTGGGCCGGGGCCTTGCAGCTCAAGCGCGGCAACGGCCAGGAGGCCTGGCTGCGGGCGATCGTGCAGCCGATCCGCGACAAGCACGGCCAGGTAACCTATGTGTCGCTGTACGCCAACGACCTGACCCGCACCATCGAAACCTCGCGCGAGCGGGAAAACCTGATCGAGGCCCTGCAACGCTCCACGGCGGTGGTCGAGTTCGACCTGCAGGGCAACGTGCTGAATGCCAACGAGCGCTTCCTGCAGGCCATGGGCTACAGCCTCGCGGACCTCAAGGGCAAGCATCACCGGGTATTCTGCGAGACGGCGGAACACACCTCGCCCCAGTACGAGCGGTTCTGGGACAAGCTGCGCCGTGGCGAATTCATCGCCGACCGCTTCAAGCGCATCGACAGCCATGGCCGGGTGGTCTGGCTGGAAGCCACCTACAACCCGATCTCCGATGCCCATGGGCGGCTGTACAAGATCGTCAAGTTCGCCACGGTGATCACCGACCAGGTCAACCGCGAGATCGCCGTGTCCCACGCGGCCGAGATCGCCTTCACCACCTCGCAGCACACCGATGACAGTGCGCGGCGTGGCAGCGTGGTGATCCAGGAAACCGTGGACGTGATCCAGGGCCTGGCGGTGCAGATGGCAGCGGCGGTGGAGGGCATCGCTGCGCTGGACAAGCAGTCGCAGCTGGTGGGCAGCATCGTCAAGAGCATCGGCGGCATTGCCGACCAGACCAACCTGCTGGCGCTCAACGCGGCCATCGAGGCGGCGCGGGCCGGCGAGCAGGGGCGTGGCTTTGCGGTGGTCGCCGATGAGGTGCGCCTGCTGGCCTCGCGCACGACCAAGGCCACCGAGGAAATCGTCGACGTGGTGACCCAGAACCAGAAGCTCGCCGAGGAAGCCGTGCGCATCATCGAGCAGGGCAAGCAGCACGCCGAGCAGGGCCTGGAGCTGTCGGCACAGGCCGGCAGCGTGATCGTGGAAATCCAGGACGGGGCGAAGAAGGTGGTCAACGCGGTGGGGCAGTTCACCAACCAGCTGTCCAGCTGAGGCCAGCCTGTCAGCCGGGGTTGCCAGGGCGTGCGCCATCCTGCGCCGCCTGCAACGCCCGCAGCAGGTTCCCACCCCAGATCGCGGCCAGGTCCTCTTCGCTGTAGCCGGCGTCCAGCAGGCGCTGGCTGACCTTCGGCAGCTGACTGACATCCTCCAGCCCGGTCACGCCGCCACCGCCATCCCAGTCCGCACCGATGCCCACGTGCCGGGGCCCGACCACATCCAGTACATGCAGCAGGTGTTTCATGAACACGTCGAGGTCGGCCCGTGGCTGCGGGTAGCGACGGTCGATCGCTGCACGTTCGGCGAACAGCTCCCGCGCCTGTTCCGGGCCCAGCGCGGCGATATTGCGAAAGCGTGCGCCGAATGCCGCAAGCGCCTTGTTGCGCTCGGGATTGGGGGTCAAGGGGATCAGGTAGTCGCTGTAGGCGGTGACCTGCACCACGCCGCCCCTGGCGGCCAGCTGGCGCAGGCGCTGGTCGTCGAGGTTGCGCGGATGGGCATTGACCGCACGGCTGCTGGAGTGCGACGCGACGATCGGCGCACTGGACAGCGCCAGCACCTGGTCGAACACCCGGTCCGAGGCATGCGACACGTCCAGCAGGATGCCCAGCCGGTTGGCCTCGCGCACCAGGGCCCGGCCCTTGTCGTTCAGGCCCTGCCACTCCGGCAGGGCTGTGGCCGAGTCGGCGAAGCTGTTGCTGGCGAAATGCACCAGGCCGAGCATGCTCAGGCCCTGGCGCTGGTAGGTGCGCAGCAGCCCGGGGTCGGCGGCCAGCGGCTCGGCGTTTTCCATGCTGATGAATACCACCCGCTTGCCGCTGGCGGCGATGCGCCGGGCGTCGTCGGCGTTGCGGGCGAGGGCGAATTGCCCGGGCTGGCGGTCGATCATGTCGCGGATGCGCTGCAGGGTCGCCAGGCCGTAGGCGCTGGCCTGGGCCAGCCCGGCCTCGTCGCGCGGGCCCTGGGGCGTGTAGATGGCGAAGAAACCGCCGTCCAGGCCGCCCTCGCGCATCCGTGGCAGGTCCACCTGGCTGCCGTCGCTGTGGAAGTCGTGGCGCTGGTCGATGTCCCAGCCGGGGCGGGTCAGTTGCAGCGGCGTGTCGAGGTGGCTGTCGAGCACCAGCAGGCGCTGGTGCAAGGCCAGGGTCTGCGGGGTGACGTCGGCGTTGGCCTGGAGGCCGAGGCTGACCAGGGCAAGGCTCAGGAGTAGAGGTTTCATGAATGGGCTCCGCAGGTCGGGGCCGCGCCCGTCGGCGCGGCCGCAGGGGTCAGAAGTCGAGGCTGAGGGTGGTCTGGAAGGTGCGCGGCGAGCCGGGGCGGAACACCGCCGGGCCGCTGGTGCTGGTGAGGATGTAGCCCAGGTAGTGCTTGTCGAAGAGGTTGTCGACGTTGAAGCGCAGCTTGACGCTTTTCAGCCCGCCGCCGCCCCAGGCCTCGCCGCCCAGGTCGAGGTAGGCGTTGTACAGGGTGTAGCCGGGCACCTGCTCGGTATTGGTGAAGTTGCTGTAGCGCTCGCCGATGTAGCGCGCCGAGACGTTGACGATCGCCCACGGCGCAATCTCCCAGGTGACCCCGGTCTGGGCCAGCCAGCGCGGGCTGTCGGGCAGGTCGTTGCCGCTCAGGGCCAGGCCCGCGGCGTCGTCCTGGAACTGCGCGCGGTTGTAGGTCAGGGCGCCGTTGAACACCACCTGGCCGCCGAGGGCACGGGGTTTCCACTGCCCGCTCAGCTCGGTGCCGTAGGCCTGGGCCTTGCCGACGTTCTGGTAGAAGGTCTCCACCTGGCTGCTGCCTGGCACTGGTGACGCGAAGGCTTGCAGGCGGTTGTCGAAGTCGCTGCGGTACAGCGCCCAGGCGGCGTTGAAGGTCGGCCGGTTGAGGCGCCAGCCCAGCTCGTAGTTTTTCGCCCGTTCGGCTTCCGGTGCCGGCGCCTGTGGGCTGGCGGCACGGTAGATGTCATCGGCACCGCGGGGCAGGGCCATGTTCTCCGAGTACGAGGCGAACAACTGGGCACTGTCGGTGAGGTTGTAGACCACCCCGAGCTGCGGCAGGAAGCCGTCGCGCCAGGTGGTGGACAGTCGCGGGTCGCGCCCGGCGATGTAGTCCCCGGCGTTGCGCTGGCCTTCGATGCGGTAGTCCAGTTGCAGGCTCTTGAAACCGTATTGCACCAGCAGGCGATCGTCGAGCAGCGCCCAGGTGTCCTTCAGGTGCAGTTGCAGCGAGTCGCGGGTGGAGGTGAAGTCGCCTTGCCGGTGCACCGGCTCGTTCAGCAACGGCTCGCCCGCCGGGCTGCCGTCGCTGAGGTTGTAGCGCGCCTGCAGGCGGTTGAACACGTCCTTCTCGGCCCATATGCCGGCTTCCAGGCGGTGGTTGCCGATGTCCCATTGCAGGCCGGTGCGGCCGCCGTAGCGATGCCCGCTCAGGGCCGACAGGCCGTACTGCACGCCCTTGGGATCGAACAGGCCGGGCACGTTGGCCTCGGCGTTGTGCAGCGCCAGCGAGGTGGCGTAGGCCTCCGGCGACACGCCGTAGCCGCGCTTGCCCTCGTAGTAGAGCGTGGCGTACTGGCTGAGGCTGTCACTCAGGCGGAACTGGCCGCCGAGGCTGTAGAGGGTGTCGCGGCGCTGGTTGATCGCCTGCTTGTAGTACTGGTTGTAGCCGCTGTTGCTGTACTGCACCCCCGGCACGGTTTCCGGCAGGTCGGGCAGGTAGTCGAGGTAGGGGAAGTCGCGTCCGGATCGGCCAAAGGCATCGTTGGCGGTGCCGTGGTACTGGGCCAGGCTGACGTAGGGCGAGTCGAAGTCATGGAAGGCGTTGTGCACCGCCCGCAACCACAGGCTGTTGCCCTCGCCGAAGCGGTAGCGGACCTTGGCCTCCAGGTGCTCGCGGTCGATGGTGCCGGGGCCGCGCCACAGGTCGCCGTCGATCTTCGAGCGGCTGACGTAGGCCGACAGCCCTTGGTACTCGCCGGTTTCCACGCGCAGGAAGCTGCGCCGCAGGCTGTCGCTGCCCAGGGTGTAGGACAGGCTGGCGCCGGGCTCGCGGGCCGGGTCGCTGGTCTGGTAGTCGACATAGGGACCGAGGGAGGCATAGCCGGACTGGGTGACGTCGCCGGCGCCGGTGGAGGCGGTGACCCGCTGGGTGTTCTCGTTGTCGACGTAGCGATAGATCGGGCTGCCGCCGAACTGGTCGCTGCGGCCCAGCGGCACGCCGTCGATGGAGAAACCGATCTGTTGCAGGTTGAAGGCACGGACGAACACCGAGTTGCCGAACTCGTACAGGCCGAGGGCGTCGTTGACCTGAACGTTGAAGCCGGGCAGGGCTTCGAGCATCTTCAGCCCGGAGGTGCCGGCCGGCGCCGATAGCAGCGCCTCGTGGGAGATGGCCAGGGTGTTGCTGATGCGGTCTTCGCCGATGGCGGCGCTGGCTTCGGTAACACGGGCGCCGACTACCTGGACCTTGTCCAGGGTCGGCTCGTCGGCAAAGGCCGGTGCGGCGAGCAGGCCGCCGAACAGCAGGCCGGGCAGGTGCTTGCGGGAAAAACTGGGGTTCATGAGCGATCCTTGGCGAGTCAAGTCCATCACAGCCCGGCGAGGGCCTGGGCGAGGTAGTCGGGGGCGGCCCAGGCCTGCAGGTCGAAGTCCTGCTGCAGGTAGCCGTGTTTCACCAGGAACTGCTTCTTCAGCTCCAGCGCGGCGAGGTTGCGCGGCGCCAGGCTGGGGACCAGTTCGCGGCCACGCAGGCTGTCGGCGATGAAGTCGGCCCCCGGCAGGAAGGTGACCCGGGTCAGCAGCGTGGCCGCCGCCTCGGGGAACTGCTCGATCCAGCGCCCGGCGCGGATCGCTGCACGGAGGAAGGCCACCACCACCTCGGGATTGGACTCGGCGAAGGCCCGGTCGACGGTGGTGACGTAGGGGCCGTTCTGGTTCTTCAGGGTCCAGTCCGGGTGGCGCTCCAGGTCCTCGATCACGGTGAAGCGTCCACTGGCGAGGAGTTTCGGCACGTGCCCGTAGCTCACGTGCAGGGCGTCCACCCGGCCATCGAGCAAGGCCTGCAGCTCGGCGCCGGGGCCGCTGTGCAGGTTGCGCAGTTGCGCCCACAGCGCGGCCGGGCGGCGGGCCGGTTGCAGGTCGTGGGGGTCGCCTTCGTCCTCGATCGGCACCAGGCGCACCTGGCCCGCCTGCAGGCCGGCCAGTTCCAGGGCACTGGCGATACCCTGCTCGGCCACCACCTTGAGCACGTCGATGCGCTGGCTGTTGCGGCTCACCGGTACGCCGATGCGCTTGCCGAACAGGTCGGCGACCTGGCGGATGCGCCCGTCGGCGCGTACCAGGATCTGCCCGGCGCGCTGCGTCGCGGTGGTTGCCAGCAGCAGGGTGTCGGCCTGGTCGGCTCGCGCCCACAGCGCCGGGGTGGCGCCGCCGTCGCGGATCAGGCCGGGCTGGCCATGGTTGAAATGGCTCAGCCAGCCCTGGTTGTCGGGCAGCGAGCGCAGGTAGCGCGGCGTGGCGCCGACGCGCTCGAATTCCTCGTCGAGCCAGCCCAGTTCCACGGCCAGGTTGGAGGCCACCAGCAGCGGGCAGATGCTGTAGAAGGTCGTCAGGGGTTCACTCATCAGGGTTCTCCATGCTCAGGTTGGGTATCAGGTACGTAGCCGGGCAAAGCCGCGGTCGAGGTCGGCGATCAGGTCCTCGACCGCTTCCAGGCCGACATGCAGGCGCAGCAGCGGGCCGTCCGGCAGCGCGCCGGGGAAACGGCGGCGGCCATGGGCGATGCGGATCAGGCTTTCGAAGCCGCCCCAGCTGGCGCCCTGGGCGAACAGCTGGAGGCCATCGAGGAAGGCGTGCAGGGCGGCTTCCGGCACCGGGCGCAGGACCACGCCGAACAGCCCGGAGGCGCCGAGGAAGTCGCGCTGGAACAGGGCGTGGCCGGGGCAGTCGGGCAGCGCCGGGTGCAGCACCTTCAGCACTTCCGGGCGCGCGGTGAGCCAGCGCGCCACGGCCAGGGCCGAGCGCTGGTGCTGGCGCAGGCGCACGCCAAGGGTGCGCAGGCCACGCAGGCCGAGCCAGGCGTCGTCGCTGCCGGCGATGTAGCCGAGCAGGCGCACCCGCTCGCGCACCTGGCTGTACAGCGCCTCGCTGGTGGTGATGACGCCGAGCATGGCGTCGCTGTGGCCGACCAGGTACTTGGTCGCGGCCTGGATCGACACGTCCACGCCATGCACGAAGGGCTTGAAGAACAGCGGCGTGGCCCAGGTGTTGTCCATCACCAGCAGGGCGCCGTGGGCGTGGGCGACCCGGGCCAGGGCCGGGATGTCCTGCACCTCGAAGGTGTTCGACCCCGGCGCCTCGGCGTAGACCAGGCGGGTCTCGGCGCGCATCAGCGCGGCGATGTCGCTGCCCAGCAGCGGCGGGAAGAATTCCACCTCCACGCCCGTCTCCGGCAGCACCCGCTCGAACAGCTGGCGGGCGTTGCCGTAGCAGTTGTCGGTGACCAGCACGTGGTCGCCGGCCTTGACCAGGGCCAGCACCGCCCCGGCGATGGCCGCCAGCCCGGAGGGCATCACCAGGCTGCGGAAGCCGCCCTCCAGGGCGGCCACCGCATCCTCGAAGGCGGCGGTGGTGGGGTTGCCGTTGCGCCCGTAGATATGCTCGCGCAGGTGCGGGTCGTCGGCCCGTTGCAGGTAGTCCGGCAGGGTCCGGGCGTTCGGCCAGACAAAGGTCGAGGCGCGGTACAGCGGTGTGTTCACCGTGCCGCCGTGGCTGGCCGGGTCGCGCCCGGCGTGGGTCAGGCGGGTGTCGTCGCGCCAGTCGTTCAATGGCTCCATCGCAGCTCCAGGTGGCGGGCCCAGCGGGCCAGCGGGTAGATGAAAACGAAGAAGGCGGCGAAGGCCAGGGCGTAGGCGGGCAGCAGCACGTCCGGGCGCAACTGGCCGGACAGGTGGCTTTGCAGCACGCTCATCAGTTCCTCGACCCCCAGCAGGCTGCCCAGCGAGGTGGACATGCACAGGGTGCAGAACAGGTTCATCCACGGCGGCAGCAGGCTGCGCAGCGACTGCGGCAGGATCACCCAGCGCAGCGCCTGGAGCCGTGACAGACCGAGGGCCTGGGCCGCTTCCCACTGCCCGGCCGGCACCGCCTGCAAGGCGCCGCGGAGCATTTCGGCGACATAGCCGCTGGCCGGCAGCGCCAGGCCGAGGGCGACCTTGAGCCAGTCGGCCAGCTGCAGCCAGTGCCCGGCCACCTGCACTTCGTAGGGCAGCAGGTAGGCGACGTAGAACATCACCACCAGCCACGGCAGGTTGCGCAGGCCACGGCCGAGGCGCCCGGCCAGGCGTGCCAGGGCCGCCGGGGCCAGCACCTGGGCGAAGCCGAGCAGGGCGCCGACCAGGGTGGCCACGGCCATCGCCAGCAAACCCATGGCGACGTTCAGGGCAAAACCGCGGCCCAGGGACGGCAGCCACTGCCACAGCAGCCAGGGCAGCGAGTCGTCAGCGAGCATCGGCGCCTCCGCGTCCGGGCAGGCGCAGGTGCGCTTCCAGGCGGCCGAGCAGCCAGGTGCAGGTGCCGATCAGCAGCAGCCAGGTAAGCAGCAGCACCTGCATCATTTCGCCGACGTTGAAACGGTCCGACCAGATGCGGTTGGCGGCGTAGAGCAGTTCCGGCGCGGCCACCGCGTAGGCCACCGAGGTTGCCTTGAGGGTCTGCACCAGGTTGTTGCCCAGGGCCGGCAGGCTGTTGCGCAGGGCCAGCGGCAGGAGGATATGGCGCCACAGCGGTACGCCGTGCAGGCCCAGGGCGGTTGCGCTTTCGCGCAGGCCCCGGGGCACCGCGTCGATACCGGCGCGCAGGGCTTCGACCTGGAAGGCGCCGCTGTACAGGGCGATGGCGATGATTGCCCAGCCGGTGCCGCCGAGCAGGCGCACCGGGCTGCCGTCGGCGCCGGTGGTCAGCGGCAGCAGGGCGCCGATGCCGAAGTAGAGAAAGAACAGTTGCACCAGCAACGGCGTGCTGCGCCACAGCGCCACGTAGCCGTTGACCAGCCCGCGCAGCCAGGGCCGGGCACTGTACTGGGCGGCTACGCCGAGGGCACCGATCAGCAATGAAATGGCACCACAGGCCAGTGCCATGCCCAGGGTGAGGCCCAGGCCTTCGAGCAGGCGGCTGCGGTCGATCGGGTCCCAGAGCACGCTGAGGACCAGGCCATGGCCTTCCAGCCAGGCTTGCAGTTGCCCGTCAGTCATGGGCGGCCACCGGGCGCAGGGCCCGCTGGTGCTGGGCGGCGAGCCAGGGGTTGGGCGCCAGGCCGTAGCGCTGTTCCAGGGCGATGACCAGGCCTTCGGCGTGCCAGCCCTCGACGATCTGCGACAGCGCAGCGAGCAGCGTCGGCTGCTCCTTGCGCAGGGCGATGCCCCAGGGCGCCGGGTCCTGCCCCGGCAGCTTGACCTCGTAGTCTTGCCAGCCCGGCGTGGCGGCCAGGGCCTGGTACAGCACGTCGTCGCCCAGGGCGCCGAGGCAGCGCTGGTCGGCCACCGCCTTGCGCACCTCGGCACTGCCGTTGAACGAGGCGAAATGCACCCCGTAGCGTTCCTCCAGGGGGCGCACCCAGACGCTGGTGGCCGGCGCGCAGAGGGTCTTGCCGCGCAACTGCTGCCAGTCCGTGAGCGGCGTGGCCTTGGGCGCGAACACGGTGGCGGCGGAGCTGTAGAAGCCGGGGCTGGCGAAGTCCACCTGCTGGCGCCGTGCCGGGGTATCGAGCATCGAGGTCACCAGCAGGTCGCAGCGGCCCTGTTGCAGGAACAGGATGCGGTTGACCGGGTTGACCTGCACCAGGCGCAGTTCCAGGTCCTTGCCGACGCGGGCGGAGAGCTGCTGGTGCAGGTCGCCGATCAGGTCGGGGATCAACCCGGCGGGACGGCCCTGCGGATCGAGGAAGCGGAACGGCGGGAACTCGTCGCCGCTGCACACGTTGAGCACGCCACGCGCCACCGCCCGTTCCAGCAATGGCTCGGCGCTGGCGCCGGCGCTGAGCAGCAGCGCCGCCAGGCACAGGATGCGCTTCATGGCGCCACCCAGCCCTGGCGCGACAAGGCTGCGGCGCCGGCCGGGAACGGCTGCGGCGTGCCCAACTGGGCGGCGAGCCAGGTCAGGTGGGCCGACTCTTCCAGGTTGATCAGCAGTCGGGTGGTGGCCAGCAGGTCGCGCTCGCTCCAGGCGAACGGGCCGTGGTTGGCCAGCAGCGCGGCAGGGGCGCGGGGGTGTTCACGCAGCGCGGCGACCACCGGTTCCGCCGAGTAGCGCGGGCCCCAGGCGGTGAGGGGAATTTCCTGGTCTTCGTCGAGCACGCCGAGCAGTTGGCTGGCATGCGGGCGCAGCGGCCGGCCGGCGATGGCGAAGGCGCTGAGGTACGGCGAATGGGTGTGGATCACCGAGCGTACCTGTGGCCGCTCGCGGTAGATCGCCACATGCAGCGCGGCGACTTCCCGCAGGTTCTCGGTGAGGCTGCCCTGGCTGCGTTGCAGGTCGAAGTCGAGCAGCGCCGCAGTGCCGGCGTCGGGGCCGTTGAGGGTGGCGATCAGCAGCTGCTCCTCGCCCGGCAGGCGCAGGCTGATATTGCCGGCCTGGTTGGCCGACAGCGCCTGGTGGTGCAGCAGCAACTGGCGGGCGCTGGCGAAGTCCTTTTCGAACTGCTGGACGATGAACAACGGATCGCGAGGATCGATCAGGGTGGTCATGGCGGTTTTCCTGTGCGGGTGGCGGATCAGAAGCGGTAGTTGGCCTTGAGGTAGTAGAAGGCGCCCTCGGCGCCGGCCGGCGAGATGCTCTGGTACTGCACGCGACCGCCGACGAAGCGGTTGGCGACGTCGATCTTGTCGGGGTAGCTGTCGAACAGGTTGTTGGCGCCGACGGTGAGGGTGAGGGTCGGATCGGCATCCCAGGACAGGCTGGCGTTGCTTACCCACTGGCTGGCGAAGGTCTGGTCGGACTGTGGTCCGGCGTTGGAGTCGAGGGTGTAGCGGCCATAGCGCAGGCTGGTGAAGTTGGCCGACCAGGGCCCCTGGCGCCAGTCGACGCCGAGCACCAGCTTGTTTTGCGGGCTGGCGCTCTGTACGTAGCTCAGCGCTTCGCGGTTGATCAGGACGATGCCGGTGCCGGCCAGCGGGCCGGGGTTGTCCTTGATGTCGGTGACCTGGGTCTTGCTCCAGTTGAAGCCGCCGCTGAAGGTCAGTTCGCCGACCTCGCTCAGGCCCAGGCGGTAGCGGCCGATCAGGTCCACGCCATGGGTGCGGGTGTCGAGGGCGTTGGTGAAGAAGCTCACCCCGGAATAGTTGCCGTAGCCCTGGCTGGCGAGGATCTGGCTGACCGTGGCGCCGCGCAGGGTTTCCGACAGGGCGATGCGGTCCTTGATGCGGATCTGGTAGGCGTCGAGGGTCAGGCTGGCATCGTCCACCGGCTGCCAGACCAGGCCCACCGAGAAGTTGGTGGATTTTTCCGGTTTCAGGTCACTGGCACCGAGGGCGCGGGCCACTGCGGTATCGACGCTGACGGTGCCGACCTGGTAGGCGGTGGGATCGCCGGCGACGAATTCGGTCTGGGTCGCCGACGTGCCGATCTGTCCCAGGGTTGGCGCGCGGTAGCCGCTGCTCAGGGTCGAGCGCAAGCCGAAGCGCTCGGTGAAGTCGTAGCGCAGCGAGAATTTGCCGGTGGTGGTGGTGCCGAAGTCGTCGTAATGCTCGCTGCGCGCCGCCACGCCCAGTTGCAGGGCGTCGGTCAGTTGCTGTTCGAGGCCCAGGTAGCCGCCGAAGACCTTGCGCGAATAGCTGCCTTCATCGCCTGGCTGGGTACCGGGAAACCCCTGGCCCCCCCCGGCGCGAGTCGGCAGCACGCTGCCCTGGACCCACGACGCGGTGTCGCCGGCGATCACCTCGTAGCCCTCGCGGCGCCAGGCCAGGCCGCTGGAAAACACCAGGGGACCGGCGCCGTAGCCCACGGCGAATTCCTTGACGTGGTCGAGACTCAGCTGCGCCTGGTCGTTGACCAGCGCGCCGGCGTCGAAGCTGCGCGGGCTGCCGGCGCCGAGGCTGGCGTTGATCGAGTCGCCGAGGTGGTAGTCGATGCGGTTGCGGCCATAGCTGGCGCTGAGGTCGAAGCGGCCGAGCAGGGCATCCTCGAACTTGATCCCGCTGGTGGCGGCGCCGTCGCGCGAGCGCACGTCGAGCAGCGGCAGGAAGCCGTCGGGGTAGACGCTGGTGATGTTGTTGGCGTCGATCGGCCGGCGGAACACGGCCTGGGACTCGGCGGTGCGGTCCTGGTAGGTGGCGAAGCCGTACAGCTCGGTGGTGTCGTCGAGGAAGGTGCCGGCGTTGACGCCGATCTTCCAGTCGCCCAGCCCGGGCGAGCCGTAGCGCCAGTGTCGGTCGGCCTCGGCTTCGCGGGCGTCGCCGGCCGGGTAGAACTGGCGCAGGTCGGCGCCGGCGGTGGAGGTGCGTTCGCTTTCCACGCCTTCGGCGCTGAAGGTCAGGTAGCCGTCGCCGGGCAGGCTGAAGCCTTTCCAGCCGGACAGCGAGCGGCTGAAACCGTCGCCCTTGGTGTATTGGCCGACGCTGGCCTGGGCTTCGCCGCCGTGGTCCTGGTCCTTGAGCACGATGTTGATCACCCCGGCGATGGCGTCGGAGCCGTATTGCGCCGAAGCGCCGTCGCGCAGCAGTTCGATATGGTCGATGGCCGACACCGGGATGGTCGCCAGGTCCACCGCCTGCGAGCCGCGGCCGAGGGTGGCCTTTGTGTTGACGAAAGCCGAGGCGTGGCGGCGCTTGCCGTTGACCAGCACCAGCACCTGGTCGGCGGCCAGCCCGCGCAGCAGCACCGGGCGCTGCGCGGAAACGCCATCGGTGCCGTTGATCTGCGGGTAGGTAACCGACGGCACGAGGTTTTCCAGGGCCCTGGCCAGGCTGTCCTGGCCGGTGCGGCGCAGTTCGTCGCTACCGATGATGTCCACCGGCGCGGCGCCTTGCAGGGCGCCGACATCGCTGCGCCGGGTGCCGATCACCTGCACCGCGCCGAGGCGTGGCGCGGCAGCCGGGGTCAGGGGCGCGCTGGCGGGGGTGGCATCGGCCTGGCGATGGATGCGCACCGCGCCGCTCGGCGTGCTGCTGTAGCCCAGGCCGCTGCCGCGCAGGGCGGTGTCCAGCGCCTGCTGGCGGGTGAGACGGCCGCGAATGGCCGGGCCGTGCAGGCCGATGACCTGCTCCTGGTCATAGGCGATGGCGTTGCCGCTGCGTTGCGAGATCGCCAGCAGCACGTCTTCGAGGCTGCCGGCGGGGATGTCGTAGTCGACCTGCTGTTGCTGGCTGGCCGGCAAGGTGGTCTCGGCCATGGCGCTGACGGGCAGGAGGTGCAGGGCCAGGGCGCAGGCCAGTGGGGTGAGGGTAAAGCGTCGGGACATGGAAGGCTCCGGATCGAGGCGGTGCGAACAGGTGTTGGCTGTTGTTTCCGACCTTGAGCGATGGAGCCCCGGGATTTTCAGTGGCGGGATTAGAACTTGTTGTTTGGAGGTTATAACCAGCTTTTTTTGCGTGTCTTTCAGCTATAAGCACGTAACCAATCGGTCTGTAGCACCACTGAAAAAACCGCCTGCCCGTTGCACAGCAAGAACAGATCCACCCCCTTGCGTACAACCTGACGAGGCCTGATTCATGACGAGCTTGCAGCATCCCGACTCCATCGCACTGGACCCGGCCGTGGTCCTCGCCGCCAATGTCGAAGAGAACACCGTGCCCCGCGGCATGGTGCACCGCGCGGCGGTCAGCGAAGTGTTCCTGACCGGCGCCCAGCGTGTCGCCGACGGTCATTTCCGCTGCCTGGCGCAGTTGCCGCGGACCCACAGCTACTTCAGCGAGCACACCCATCGCGACGCCCACTACGACACCCTGTTGCTGCTGGAAGTGTTCCGCCAGGCGTCGATCTATGTGTCCCACGCGTTCCTCGACGTGAGTGCCAACGACAAGTTCATCTACCTGGACAGCGACACCTGGATCGTCGAGCGCGAAGCCCTGGTGGTGGGTGTGCGTCCGGCCTCGGCGCTGATCGAGGTGCGGGTGGTGGACGAGTACGTGCGCCACGGCCAGCGCAGCGGCGTGACCCTGGACATGTCCCTGAGCCTCAATGGCCGTGTCGCGGCGCGCCACGAGCGCATGGCGATCCGCTGGATGCCCGATGCCGCCTGGCACAAGATGCGCAACCGCGCCATTGCCGCCGTCGCCCCGCAAGCTGATGCGAAAGCGCAGTTGCCGGCGCCGCTGGCACCGTTCCAGGTTGGTCGGCACTGGCTGAACAACGTGGTGCTCGGTCGCGAGATCGAAGTGGAGGACGGTCAGCTGGTGGGTAGCCTGATCGTCGACCAGGCCAATCCGGCGATCTTCGACCATCCGCTGGACCATATCCCCGGCATGCTGCTGCTCGAAGGCTTCCGCCAGATCGCCCTGCTGGCGGCCAAGCGCCAGGCCGGGCTGGCCCCGGACGAACTGCTGCTGGGCCGGGCCAAGGTGGTGTTCGCCCGCTTTGGCGAGTTCGGCCTGGCGACGCGGGTCAAGGCGCATCTGGGCAGCCTCCGGCTCGGCGAGGACGGGCGTGTGCTGCTGGCGCTGACGGTGGAGCAGGGTGGGGCCGAGCTGGCCAGTGCCGAAGTCGAGTTGCAGCGATTGGTCCAGCCGGCGGCCCTGGCTGCCGTGGGAGGTGCCTGATGAGTGCCATCCAGCGGGTCTGGTTCGACTTCGGCGGCGTGCTGTCGCCGCCCATCCCGGCGTTGTTCGAGCAGTACCAGGTGAAGACCGGCCTGGCCCCGGCGGTGCTGCAACAGGCGATCGCCGAGGTTGCCGCCGAACTGGGCGTGCCGCCCCTGGCGCCGATCGAGAATGCCCTGCTCAGCGAGGATGAATGGGGCCGGCGGGTCGGGCTGGCGCTGCAACGCCAGTCGCCACCGGCGGACATTTCCCGGGCCCGCCTGCGGCGCTTCGGCGAGCAGTGGTTCGCCGGCGTGCAGGCCAATGCCGCCATGGTCGAGGCCGCCCGCAGCCTGCATCAGGCGGGGTTTGCCATCGGCATCCTGACCAACAACGTCGTCGAGTGGGAGCCGCATTGGCGGCCCATCGTCGGCCTGGAGGAGGTCGCCGACCTGATCGTCGATTCCAGCAAGGAAGGCTGCCGCAAGCCTGATGCGCGCTTCTTCGAGATCGCCCTGCAGCGCGCCGGGCTGCCGGCCGCCGCCAACTTGCTGATCGACGACCTCGCCGAGAACGTCGCCGCCGCCGCCGCGAGTGGCTGGCAGACCGTGCACTTTCGCAGCAACCCCCAGGCCCTGGCCGATATCGCCCGGCTCACCGGCGTAGTCGCGCTGGCGGCGGGGCACCCGGTCGCCCAAGGAGAACCCGCCTGATGAACATCGCCCTGGATACCTTGCCCGGCAGCGCCCGGCTCGCCGATATCAACGTGGCCCACATTCCGTATCTGGATGCAGCGCCGGCCTATGAGGAACTGCCCGCCGAAGGCGGTTTCAAGCGCATCCGCCTGCCCAGCGGACACACTGCCATCCACCTGGTCCGGCACGCCGAGGTGCAGGCGCTGCTGCTGGACAACCGGGCCATTCGCGCCCCCTGCAACGAAGAGGACGGGCCGAGCTTCCTGCCCACCATCACTCCGCCGGAACTGCTGCTGAACAACGATATCCCCGACCACGGCCGCCTGCGCAAGGTAGTGGCGCGGGACTTCAGCCCCAGCGGCGTGGCCCTGCTGCGCGAGGCGGTGGAGCGGGTCACCCATGAGCGCATCGACCTGCTGCAGCGCCAGGCCCGTGGTGCCGACCTGTTCAGCCTGGTGCTGGAGCAGGTGCCGTCCACCGTGGATTGCCAATTGCTCGGCATCCCCCTGGCCGACCGCGACTACTACCGGCCGCTGAGCCACACCGTGCAGATCGCCTCCGACGCCGACGTGCCGGAGCTGCTGCGGCAGTTCTGGGGCGTCTATGACTACCTCACCGACCTGGTCACCGGGGCCCGGCCGACCCTGCCGGACGGGCTGATCCAGCGCTTCGTCGCGGCCCGCCACGACAGCGAGCCGGGCCTGAGCGACAAGGAACTGGTGGGCATCCTGCTGGGCGTGCTGATCGGCGGCGACCAGAACATCCTCAGCGTGCTGACCAAGGCGGTCTACGTGCTGCTGGCCCAGCCGGCGCTGTACCGCCGCCTGGTGGACGAGCCGCAGCTGATCCCGTCGGCGGTGGAGGAACTGCTGCGCCTGCTGCCGCTGGGCACCATCTCGACCTTCCCGCGCCTGGCCAGCACCGACCTGGAAGGACCCTGGGGGGTGATCCCCGCCGGCAGCGTGATCTACGCCGATGCCTTCGCCGCCAACCGCGACCCCGAGGTGTTCCCCGAGCCGCTGGCGATCCGCCTCGACCGCGATGACGGCCGCCACCTGCAGTTCGGCTACGGCATGCACAACTGCATGGGTGCCGCCCTGGCCCGGCTGGAGATCACCACGGTGCTGCAGATTCTCGTCGAGCGCCTGCCGGACCTGCGCCTGGACCTGCCGGCGGAGCAGTTGCCGTGGGTCGAGGGCATCATCCTGCGCCGCCCGACCCGACTGCCGGTGCGCGGCTTCACCCCTGTCGAACCAAGGACGACCCCATGACCACCAAGCTTTCCGACAATGCCCTGCTGGGCACCATCCTCCTGGCGATCTTCGTCGTGCCCAGTTCCATCTCCGGCACGGCGCTGGCGCTGCCGGCCATCGGCAGCGATATCCAGGCCTCGCTGACCCACCTGCAGTGGGTGGTCAATGCCTTCAACCTGGCCTTTGCCTGCTTCACCCTGGCCTGGGGCGCGCTGGCGGATCGCCTGGGGCGCAAGCGCTGCTTTGTGGTCGGCGCCGTGCTGTACGTGCTGGCCTCGGTGATCTCGGCCCTGGCCACCGACGCCTGGGTCCTGGACCTGGGCCGGGCGCTGGCGGGGATCGGCGCGGCAGCGATCTTCTCCTGCGGCATCGCCATCCTCTCCACTCATTTCGACGGCGCCGCGCGGCTGCGGGCCTTCGCCCTGTTCGGCACGGTCGCCGGCCTGGGCGTCAGCCTCGGCCCGACCCTGTCCGGGCTGCTGATCGAGAGCGTCGGCTGGCGGGCGATCTTCTGGGCGCACACCCTGACCCTGGTCCTAGTGCTGCTCGGCACGCCGCTGATCAGCCGTGACGGGCAGCTCGCCGAGCACCAGGCGCGCTTCGACCTGGGCGGCACGGCGCTGTTCGTCCTGGCCCTGCTGGCGTTGATGGTCGCCATCGTCCAGGGATCGCAGTGGGGCTGGTCGAGTCCGGGCGTGCTCGGCCTGGTGGCGCTGGCGGTGCTGTTGCTGGCGGCGTTCACCTGGCAGGAACGTCGTCATCGGCAACCGATGCTCGACCTGTCGCTGCTCACCAGCGGGCCGTTCGTGGGCCTGGCGCTGGTGACGGTGGCGGCGTCGTTCGGCTTCGTCACCTTGCTCACCTACCTGCCCAGCTACCTGTTCGGCGTACTGCGCCTGAGCCCGACCCAGGCCGGCCTGGCCATGCTGCTGCTGACCGTGCCGATGCTGTTCTGCCCGATCCTGGCCGGCAAGTGGGCGGCCCGCGGCGTATCGGCGGTGGGCATTCTCAAGGCCAGCCTGCTGGCCTTGCTCACTGGCGTGGCCAGCCTGGCCCTGGTGGCCCAGGTGCACGCCACGCTCTGGCAACTGGCGGCGCCGTTGTTGCTGGTGGGGGCGGGCATGGGCCTGTCGGCCGGCCTGGTGGACGGCCTGGCGCTGCGCACCGTGCCCGAGCAGAAAGCCGGCATGGCCGCCGGCCTGCTCAACACCTTCCGCCTCGGCAGCGAGGCGATTGCCGTGGCGGTGTACGGCTCGCTGCTGGCGACCCTGCTCGACGGCCGCCTGCGTTCCGGGCTGGCGGCCTTCAGCACGGATGCCGCGACCGTGCGCCACTGGCTCGACAGCGTGGCGGCCGGCAACCTCGACAGCATCCTCCAGGGCGTGGCCGAGGCGCAGTCGCTGGGCGAACTGTTCCGTGGCGGCTACGACGGCGCCTTCCATGGCGTGCTGTGGTTCCTGGCGGCGGTGATCCTGCTGCTGACCCTGGTGATCAGCTGGCTGGTACGGCCGCTGCGCGAACAGGAACGCGGGGCCTTGGCCGTGCAATAGCGGCAGGGCGGTACCGGGCTCATCCACCAGCAAAGCCGGCTCTGGCAGAGCGTCTGGCGAGCTGGCTGGCGACCATTCTTGGCGGAGCCGGCTTTGCTGGCGGATGAGCCTCGTCGGGTGAAAATGCATATGCACGACAGGTCTATTTGTAACATTTTTTATTCTTTTTCAGCGTGAATCCCCTGGGGCACACTCAAGCCAACTGCCAGGGAAGCAGTCAACCGATCACTCGACCGGCCACCACCTTCTAGTCCGATGGCGTGCGCAGTCCCGCAGAAGATTGTCAGACCCATGGACATGAACAACCTGCCCAAGCAGCAGACCGTTACCCGTCTTTTCCAGCAGCACTACCTGTGGCTGCGCGGCCGCCTGGCGTTTCGCACCGGCTGCAGCCACAGCGCCGAGGACATCGCCGCCGAGACCTTCCTGCGCCTGTGGATGCTCCCCGACCCCGGCGCCATCCGCGAGCCCAGGGCCCTGCTGACCACCATCGCGCAGCGCCTGATGTACGAGACCTGGCGCCGTCGCGATCTGGAAAAGGCCTATCTGCAAGCCCTGGCCCTGGTGCCCGAGGAGTTGCAGCCATCGCCTCACGAGCAACTGATGCTGGTGGAGAGCCTGGTGGCCATCGATCGCCTGCTCGATGGCCTGTCCAGCCAGGCTCGCACGGTATTCGTGCTGAGCCAGCTGGAGGGCTTGACCTACGTGCAGATCCAGCAACGCCTGGGACTGTCCCTCGGGCGCATCCATCAACTGATGGCGCAGGCGCTGCGCTGCTGTTATCGAGGACTGGAAGGATGAAAGAGCAGCGGCTCGACGATCCGGTGGCGGAGGAGGCCATCGACTGGATGGTGCGCCTGCAATCCGGCGATTTCGATGCCGCGCAGCAGGCCGAGCTGGAGCGTTGGCGCAACCGTTCCACGCATCATCGCCAGGTGTACCAGCGCCTGCTGGCGGGGCTGGCGCAGTTCCAGCAGTCGCCCTGGCGCGGCCGGGCCAGCCAGCCGCTGTTGCGCAGCCTGGAGCAGCCCGACGGCCGCCGCGCCTTCCTGCGCACGGCCTTGGGGATAGGCCTGCTGGTGGGCGGTGCCGGCTGGCTGGGCGGCGAGGGCATGGGCGATGGCGTCGAGTACCGCACCAGCACTGCCGAGCGCGGCAGCTGGCGGCTGAGCGACGGCAGCCAGTTGCAGCTCAATGCGCGCAGCCGGGTGTCGCTGTGGTTCGACGGCGAACAGCGGCGCCTGCGCTTGCACGAGGGTGAAATGTTGATCGAGGTTGCGCCCCTGGTCCGCCGACCGCTGTCGATCCATACCGCCTCCGGTACCTTGCTCAGCGACGGTGGGCAATTGACCTTGCGCGAGTTGCCGGGGCGTTCGCGGGTGGTAACCCTGCGCGAAGGCGCGCGCCTGTTGCCGGCCGCCGCCACCGCGCAGGCACTGCCGGCAGGGCGGGTGACCTGGTTCAGTCCTGGCGGGGTGCTTGAACAGACCCCCATGGGCGCCATGGAAACCGCCTGGCTGCAAGGCTGGCTGGTGGCGCACAACGAGCCCCTGGGCAATCTGGTGGAGGCCTTGCGCGGCTATCGCAAGGGCTGGGTACGGCTTGAGCCCGAGGTTGCCGGCCTGCGGGTCAGTGGCCGCTTTCCCCTCGACGACAGCCGGCAGACCCTGGAGATCCTCCAGCAGAGCCTGCCGATCCGGGTGGTGCAGGTGACCGACTGGCTGCTGCTGATCCGTGCCGCCTAGCGCCGGCCGTTGAAGAACCCGGACAGCTGGTGCAGGGTCTTGGCTGCGGTGAGGATCGCCGGGCGGAAGTTGTCCTTGCCGATGATCTTCGCGTGCTTCACCGAGCTGATCAGGTCGTAGCGGCTGGAGCCTTCGGCCATGCCCTCGGCGAGGATCTTGCAGATGATGTGGCTCGGGGTCACGCCGAAGCCTGAGTAGCCCTGCACGTAGAAGGCGTTGCGCCGCCCGCTGAGGGTGCCGATCTGCGGGAACAGGTTGGCGCTGGTGGCCATCGGGCCGCCCCAGGCCAGGTCGATCTTCACGTCCTTGAGGTACGGGAAGATCTTCAGCATCAGGGCGCGGTTCCAGGCCTTGAGGTCGTTGGGGATGTGCTCGACGAAGGGCGTGGCGGCGCCGAACAGCAGGCGGTTCTCGTTGGTCACGCGATAGTAGTCGATCACCGGGCGGATATCGCTGTAGGCACCGCGGATCGGGCTGATGCGCTGGATCAGTTCATCGGACAGCGGCTCGGTCATCAACTGGAAGGCGAAGGTGTTGATGGTGCGGCTGTGCAGTTCCGGTTCCAGCTTGTTGAGGAAGCTGTCGCAGGCCCACAGCAGCTTGCTGGCCTTCACCGAGCCGCGCCCGGTGCGCACGGTGATGGTGTCGCCGTAGCTCACCTCCAGGGCCGCGCTGTGTTCGAAGATGCGCGCGCCGTGGCCGACCAGGGCCTGGGCTTCGCCGAGCAGCAGGTTGAGTGAATGCACGTGGCCGCCACCCATGTGCAGCAGGGCGCTGCTGTAGGCGTCGGAGCCGATGATCTGCTTGACCTCGGAGCCGCCGAGGAAACGGATTTCGTCCTTCGTGTTGACCTTCTTGAATTCCTTTTCCCAGGTGCGCAGGGTCTTTTCCTGGCGGGCGTTGAAGCCCATGTAGCCGTAGCCGTGGCAGAAGTCGGCGTCGATGGCGTACTTGGCGATGCGCTCCTTGATGATCCCGGCGCCCATTTCGGCGATCTCGAAGATCTGCTGCAGGCCCTGTTCACCGACGCTGCTCTTGATCTTCTCCAGGTCGTGGCCGATGCCGGCCATGATCTGCCCACCGTTGCGTCCGGTGCCGCCGAAGCCCAGGTAGCGCGCTTCCAGCACCACGATATTGGTGATGCCTTTCTCGGCCAGTTCCAGGGCGGTGTTGATCCCCGAGAAACCGCCGCCGATCACCACGACATCGGCTTCGATATCGTTTTCCAGGGTGGGGAAGGCGAGGTTGTACTTCTTGGTGGCGGAGTAGTAGGTGGGGGTTTCGACGTTGATCATGGTGGCGGCCTGAATAATTGGACGTTGGCGAGGGCGACCGTAGCGCTTGTTACACTTTGCATTAAATGCCTAACGAGCGGTAGGTTCTTGACTCAGCCTGCTGTCGGATTTGATCGGGGCTGCCAGGGGGAGGGGGTAAAGAAGGAATGGTTTACACCGACCCTGTGGGAGCGGGTTTACCCGCGATTACGGTAGTGAATTCACCGCCGCTATCGCGGGTAAACCCGCTCCCACAGGGGGTGTGGCCGGGAGAAGAAATTACAGCCGGCCGACCGCCGCCAATTGCCCCGCCGAGGCTTGCGCTTCCGGAATCGCCGAGCCGTCCTGCGGCGTCACCGGGAAGATCGCGTTGATCTGCCCGGTCGCCGACGAACCGAAGTAAGGCGTCACCACCTCGGCCTTGCCGTCGTACTTCGACCAGCCCAGCGCGCCCAGCAGCATCGCGGTGTCATGCATGAAGCCTTCGCCGTGACCCTTCACCGCGTACTCCGGCAGCATGGTGCAGAAGTCATCCCACTCGCCGTTTTCCCACATCTGCACCACGCGGTGGTCGAGGGTTTCCAGGAACGGGCTCCAGACCTTGTCGGCAAATTGCGGTGCCTGGCCGTTCTGGGCGAAGCGGTGCGACAGCGAGCCGCTGGCGAGGAAGGCCACGGTGCCGTCGTAGTGGTCTTCCACCGCCTTGCGCAGGGCCCAGCCCAGGCGTGCGCTGTCGTTGAGGAAGTGCGAGGTGCACAGCGCCGAGACCGAGACCACCTTGAAATGCTGGTCTTCGTTCATGTAGCGCATCGGTACCAGGGTGCCGTACTCCGGGCCGAGGCTGGTGGCGTCATGGGCCATGGTCTCGACCCCGTAGCGATTGGCTTCGGCGGCCATCAGCTTGCCCAGCTCGGCATTGCCCGGCACTTCGTAGTCCATGTTGGCGATGAAGTGCGGCAGCTCGTTGCTGGTGTAGGTGCCCTTGAAGTGAGGGTTGCAGTTGATGTGGTAGTTGGCGTTGACCAGCCAGTGGGTGTCGAAGACCACCAGGGTGTCGACCCCCAGCTCGCGGCAGCGGCGGGAAATCTCCTTGTGGCCATCGATCGCGGCCTGGCGATAGCCCTGGCGCGGGCCGGGCAGTTCGGACAGGTACATGGAAGGAACGTGGGTGATCTTGGCAGCCAGAGCAAGTTTGCCCATGACGGTACTCCTGGTGGCGGACGCCCTCTTGGCGGGGCGCGGCAATTATCGGGATGTTGGCACGCAGGCGATACCGGCCAGTGGCTGGCTCTTGTGGCCCATCCCGGCGTTGGGAATGCGGGCTGCCCATTGGACACGGTTACCCGGGTCGCCGCTTGCCTTCCTCTGCCAAGCACTTGATCGAGCTTGCCACTTCGTCCGCCTCAGGCCCACCAGTAGCGGACGAAGTGAAAGAAGATCGGTGCGGCGAAGCACACCGAGTCCATGCGATCGAGCATGCCGCCATGGCCTTCGATCATGTGGCCCCAGTCCTTCACCCCGCGGTCGCGCTTGATCGCCGACATCACCAGGCCGCCGAAGAAGCCCATCACGTTCACCACCAGTGCCATCAGCGCCGCCTGCCAGGGGTTGAACGGGGTGATCCAGTACAGCGCCGCACCCACCAGGGTGGCCAGGGCCACGCCGCCCACCAGGCCTTCGAGGGTCTTGGACGGCGACAGCGACGGCGCCACCTTGCGCTTGCCGAACAGCTTGCCGCAGACGTACTGGAGCACGTCGCTGATCTGCACCACGAGGATCAGCCAGGCGATCAGCAGCAGGTTGCGGCCCTCGTAGCCGGGGATGTCCAGGGTCATCAGCGCCGGCACCGAGGACAGGCAATACACCGCGATCATCAGCCCCCACTGCACCTTCGACGCCCGTTCGAGGAAGCGCGTGGTGTCGCCGCCGAAGCTGGCGAGGATCGGCAGGAGCAGGAACAGGTACACCGGGATGAAGATGCTGAACAGCCCGTACCAGTCGAAGCCGATCAGCAGGTACTGCACCGGCAGCGCCACGTAGAAGGCCAGGACCAGCGCCGGGTAGTCGCCGCGCCGGGTCGGGGTGAGGGTGATGAACTCGCGCAGGGCGTAGAACGACACCAGGTAGAACAGCACGATCACTCCGGTCTTGCCGAAGATGAAGGCCAGGCCGATGACCAGGACCATCACCCACCAGGCATCGATGCGTGCGTTGAGGTTGTCGATCACCGCGTGCGGGCCGGGGCCGGCACGCCATTTCAGCGCGCGTCCGACGATGCTGGCGAGCAGCAGCAGGGCGCCGATGCCGGCGAACAGGGGCCAGGTGCTCTGTTCCATGTCAGGACTCCTTCGGGGCCAGGGCCAGCAGGGCCTGGGTCGCACGGTCGATGAAGGCCTGCTTGCTCTCGTCGGCCTGCAGGTGCAGCGGCTCGCCGAAGCTCAGGGTGCACAGCAGTGGCAGCGGCAGGGTGCGGCCCTTGGGCATGACCCGGTTGAGGTTGGCGATCCAGACCGGCACCACCTCGATCTGCGGGCGCGAGGCGGCGAGGTGGAACAGGCCGCTCTTGAACGGCAGCAGCGGCTCGTCGCCGAGATTGCGCGTGCCTTCGGGGAAGAAGATCAGCGAGTCGCCGGCGGCCAGGGCCTCCTTCACCGGCTGCAGCGGGTCGGCTTGCGGCTCGCTGCGCTGGCGGTCCAGCAGCACGCCGTTGAACACTTTCTGGATCAGGAAGCTGCGGATGCCCGGCTTGAGCCAGTAGTCGGCTCCGGCCACCGGGCGGGTGCGCCGCCGCAGGGTGTCCGGCAGCGCGGCCCAGATCAGCACGAAATCGCCGTGGCTGCTGTGGTTGGCGTAGTACAGGCGCTGGATCGGCAGAGGGCTGCAGCCCAGCCACAGGGCGCGGGCGCCGGTGACCAGGCGGGCGAAGGAGGTGATGAGGAAGGCGGTGAGGGTGGCGAGCATGAACGGGTCCTTATGCAGCCAATGGAAGCCAGGGTAGAAGCAGCAGGCCGAACAGCGCCAGGGCCACCTGCAGGATGAGGCACACAGCCTGCCAGCGCAGCAGGCGCAGGGCACCACGGCAGCGCGACAGCCAGTCGCGTTCACGGCCGGCGGGTTTCAGGCCCAGTTCGTAGAGCGACTGGTCGAGGGCGCGGGTGCGGCTGCTGAGGCGTCCGGCATCGCCTGCCAGGGCGCCGATCAGCTCGGCATCCAGCGCCACCCGCAGGGCATGGTACTTCTGCGCCAGGCCAAGGATCAGCAGCAGCGCGCAGAGCATGCCGGTCAGCACGGGGTGGCGGGCGGCGACGAACAGCGGCGCCAGGCCGGCCAGCAGGGCGACCAGGCTGATGCCGTCGGACAGGCGCTCGATCTGTCGGCCTCGTTGCAGCAGGCGCGCGGTCAGGGCCAGTTGCGGTTCTTCGCTCATGGACAGGTTCCCGTGGGCAGTTGTTCCAGCAGGCGGCGGTGGGCGGGGTACAGCACCACGCCGGGGCGGGCGCGACGGATCACGGCTTCGGCGGCGTCGACCGTGGCGCAGCGTCCGCTCAGGACCAGCCAGGCCGCCACCACGCTGGCGCTGCGCGAGTAGCCGAGGGCGCAGCAGACCAGCAAGGGGCCGTGACCGCGCAGGGTTTCGATGGAGTTGGCCGCTTCACGGCAGCGCTCCTGGTCCGGCACCACCAGGTCCAGGCACGGCAGGCTGCGGTAATGCTGGTCGGGGGCGGGTTGCATTGGCAGTTCCGCGCACAGGTCGAGGATGCTGGCGAAATCGATCGCCTCGCCTCGCGCAGGCAGACGCCCGAGAAAGACGCCGTCGCAGACCTCATCGGCCTGGGGATGCCGGCGGGTCCACAGCCGCGAGTTGATCCAGGCCGCCGCGAGGTAAGGCGCCAGCAGCCAGCGCACGGCGCAGGACTGGCGGCCATCGGCGCCTTTCTGGAAGCCGTCGGCACCGAACAGCCCGTAGTTCAGCGCCACCAGCAGCAGCGCCACGCCGGGCCAGAGCAGCCAGAGCCAGGCGCCCTTGAGGGTGAAGGCCACGGCGGCAAGCACCCCGGCACCCACGGCGTAGCGTGCAGCCAGGTGGTAGCGTCGCGCCGAGGCGGGCGGGCGTGCCAGGCGCAACGGCGAAAGCCCTTCCCGTGGCCACAGCCACAGGCACAGGAAACCGGCGAGGGCACCGGTGGGCAGGTCGATGAAGTGATGCTGCCAGGTGGTCAGGACCGACAGGCCGATCAGCGCCATCCAGCCGTGCATCAGCAGGCGCAGCCCGCGGCCGCCGGTGTGCCGGGCGAACATCGCCCAGACGATCACCAGCAGGGCGATATGCAGCGAAGGCGCCTGGTTGTAGGGCTTGTCGAAGCCCATCAGCACGTCGAACAGCCAGCCGAACACGCCGTCCAGGCCGGGCCGCTCGAAGGTGAAACGCAGCGGCCAGAGCAGGAAGCAGGCCACGCAGATCAGCTGTGCGCTGAGCAGGCGCAGGGCATGCAGGTCCATTTCCCGGCGCGTGCGCGGCAACAGGAAGGACAGGCCGTACAACAGGTCGATCGACCAGTACGGCACGATGCTCCACGGCAACAGGGGAATGGCGCTTTCCCAGGCGAACACCAGGCTGCCGACATCGTCGCGTTGTGCGGTGAAGCTGTTGCTCAGGCCGTAGCTGAGAAAGAACAGCGGCCCGAGCAGGAGCAGCCAGAGCACGCCCCGGCGGATCAGCCCGGCTTCCCGTGGCGGGTGCATCAGCGCACCCGCCGGGCGAGGCTGACGCTGAAGATGCCCCACTCGTCGATGCGCTGCTCCAGCTTGCGGAAGCCTGCGGCCGCCACCAACTGGTCCATTTCCGCCTGGCTGCGGCGGCGCATGACCCAGGCCTCGCCACCGCGGTGGCTGGTCAGGGCGCGGGCGATCATCTCCAGTTGCGGGTGCCACGGCTGCCCGGTGTAGACCAGGTAGCCGCCATCCTCCACGGCATCGGCCAGGCCGCCGAGGGAGGCGCGGAGCAGGTCGTTGTCGGGGAACAGCTCATACAGGCCGGACACCACGGCCAGGGTCGGGCGTGGATCGAGGGCCGCGAGGGAGGCGCGGTCGAAGGCATCGCCGCGGACGAAACGGGCGATGTCGGCGAGGCCTTTTTCCGCGATCAGGGCGCTGCCCTGGTCGACGTTGAGCTCGCTGTAGTCGCGCAGCAGGATGGAGTCGGGACGCTGTTCCAGGCCCTGCAAGGCTTCGAGGATGTAGCGGCCGTGACCAGCGGCGATATCGACGATATGTACCGGCCGGCCTTGCTCGCGCAGGCGCGCGATGGCCAGGCGCAGCAGTTCTTCGGCGTGCAGCTTGCGCTGGCGGATACCGCGCCAGCCGATGGCATCCAGGTAGTTGCGGTCGACCGCCTTGCCGAAGCCGCCCTTGCCGGTGGCTTCGTTGCGGTAGACGTAGTCCAGGGTGCTGCCGGAATCGAAGCCGGTGTCGAAGCCCAGCTTGATGCCCTCGGAGAACTGTCGACCCAGGCGCAGCGAGGCGCGGGTGGCCTGCCAGTAGAGGTTGGCCGGCGAGTATTTCGGCAGGGGCGCGGCCAGGCTCTCGGCTTCGGCGCAACTGGCGCCGTGGCGGTCGGCGTCGAGCAGGGAGGGGCGCTGTGGTGCGTGGGCGAAGCACTCGCCGATGAAGCGGCGGATCCGTGTCAGGGCATGGCTGCGGTCGCGCTCGCCCAGGGTGTCGTGGAAGAACCCCGGAAGGATGTGCTTTTCCTTGTGCAGGGTGCCGAGGCGCTCGAAGAACTGCTCCTGCGGCTTGCGCCGGACGACGAAGTCGGACCCGGAAATCAGCACCTGGGTGGGGACCTGGATGGCCTGGGCATCGGCCACCACGCGGTCGGCGGCGTCGTACAGGCCGAGCAGCATGTTCACCGAGATCGGCCGGGTGATCAGCGGGTCGCTGCGGTAGGACACCACCCGTTCCGCATCATGGGTGAGCAGTTGCGGCTTGACGTAGCTGTTGACGAAGAAGTTGCCGCGCCAGGCCCGCAGCAGCTTCAGGCCGGGGCGGGCGAAAGGCACGTAGAGCTTGATGTCGAAGGCCGGCGAGGCGAGCACCAGGCAGCGCACCTGCGGCGCGTAATCGTGGGCCCAGGTTGCCACCAGCACGGCGCCGACGCTCTGCGCCACCACGGCGATGTCCTGCTCGGGAACGCCATGCTGGGTGCCGATGTGGTCGATGAAGGTCTGTACGTCGCGCACGCTGTGGGCGAAGCCCGGGCTGTCGCCGCGGGTACCGGGGGACTGGCCGTGGCCGCGGGCGTCCCAGGCGAAGAAATCGTGGTCGGGCAGGTTCAGCTCGTCCACCAGGTGGGCCATGCGCCCGCCGTGCTCGTGGCCGCGGTGGAACAGCACCAAGGCGCGTTTTTCCTGCCCCGGCTCCCGTTGCGCGGGCCAGTGGCGGTAGAACAGCTCGACACCGTCATGGGTGGTGAAATGCAGGGATTGCGCCTGGCGCATGGGACGATTCCTTATCCGGCGAGGGAAATCAGCGGGTTTCGGCCAGACCGCGGCGCACCCGGTTGTAGAGGGTATAGAGGCAAAGCAGGAGGACCACCAGCAACGCGCCATTGATCCAGGCGGCGGGCAGGGCGAAGGCCACTCCCAGGCCGAGGGCGCCGAAGACGAAGGCCCGGTCGCTCTTGCCCATGGGCCCGTCGTAGCGCCGCGAGGCGCCGGCCAGCGGGCCCATGACCCCGGCGTACTCACTGACCAGCGCGGCGACCACAACCAGCACCACCAGCAGCGGCGAGACCCCGGCAAGCAGGGCGAAGGGCAGGTACAGCGCGGTATCGGCGATCACGTCGCAGAGTTCGTTGAGGTAGGCGCCCAGGCGCGACTGCTGGCCGAACTCGCGGGCGAGCATGCCGTCGACGGCGTTCAGCGCCATGCGCAGCAGCATCCACAGGGGCAGCAGGGCGAACAGCCAGGCATGGCTGGCGCCCCAGGCCAGGAGCAGGCCGAGCAGGACGGAGACGAGGGCGGCGAAGAGGGTCACCTGGTTGGCGGTGACGCCGCGCGCATGCAGGCGGGTGACGCCAGGTCGCAGCAGCGCCTGGAAACGTGGTTTGAGCTGGTAGATCGATGGCACGTGTCTGACTTCCCTGATGTTTTCGCTTTGGCTTTGACCAAGCGTAAGCGTGAAACTGTGCTTTTCCAGTCAACCGCCGTACAGCGGATCAAGCGGGAAATGTTACCCAGCGCAAGTTTTCGGTTAATATACGAATCGTCTGCGTTTCGTATAGGAACTTTCCATGGGTATCGTAAAGATCTCGGAATCGATGCATGAGAGCCTTCGCGTCGCCAGTAACGCGCTGAGCCGCTCGATCAACGCCCAGGCTGAACACTGGATGCGCATCGGCATGCTCGCCGAGCTGCATCCCGACCTGAACCACAATGAAATCTGCCGCCTGCTGATCCAGGCCGAGCAACAGGGTGGCCTCGACCTGAAGCGCGTCTGCGCCCTCGAAGGCACGCCCATCGCCCTTGCCATGGAGGCCCAGCATTGAAAGGCGTGACCCTGCACTCGAAAGAACAGATCGCCCAGGCCCGCGTCGCCGCTGAACTGGCCGCCGACGTGCTGGCGATGATCGCCCCGTACGTAAAGCCCGGTGTCAGCACCGATGAGCTGGACCGCATCTGCCACGACTACATCGTCAACGAGCAGAAGGCCACCCCGGCCAACGTCGGCTACCACGGTTTTCCCAAGACCCTCTGCGTCTCGGTCAACGAAGTGGTGTGCCACGGCATACCCTCGGGGCGGGTGCTCAAGGACGGCGATATCGTCAATATCGACACCGCGGTGATCAAGGACGGCTGGTTCGGCGACACCAGCCGCATGTACTGCGTCGGCCAGGTCAGCGCCGAGGCGCAGCGCCTGGTGGACGTGACCTTCGACGCCATGTGGGCAGGCATTCGAGCGGTGAAACCGGGAGCGACCCTCGGCGATATCGGCCATGCCATCCAGTCGGTGGGCGAGGGTGCCGGCTTCAGCGTGGTGCGCGAGTACTGCGGCCATGGCATCGGCCGCATCTACCACGACGAGCCGCAGGTCCTGCACTTCGGCCAGCCCGGCTACGGCATGAAGCTCAAGCCGGGAATGATCTTCACCATCGAGCCCATGCTCAACGCCGGCAAGCGCCAGACCCAGACCCTGGCCGACCGCTGGACCGTGGTGACCCGCGACAGCTCGCTGTCGGCGCAGTGGGAGCACATGGTGGTGGTGACCGAGGACGGGGTCGATGTGCTGACGACCTGGCCGGAGCTGCGCTAGGGCAGCGCCAGGGCCACGCAGCGGCGGGCGAGCACGGTGGTCGGGTCGACCAGCGGCACCCGATGCTCGCCCAGGGCGAATGCCTCGCAATGGTCCAGCACCAGCGGCAGTTCGGTGCAGCCGAGGATCAGCACGCCGGCACCGAGGTCGCAGAGGTGCTCGGCGGCCACCAGCAACTGCTCGCGGCAGATGCCCTCGGTGAAGCCGGCCTTGATCCCCCGCTCGCCGTAGATCGCCTGCATGACCAGGGCCTGGTAGTCGTGGCCGGGAGCGATCAGTTGCAGGCCCAGTTGCGCGGCGGCCTGGTGGTAGACCTGGCTGTGCACCGTGCCGGAGGTTGCCAGCAGGCCGATCTGGCGCTGCGTACCGTAGTGTTCGCGGATATGCGCCAGGGTCTCGTGGAGCATGTTGACGATCGGCACCCGCAGATGCCCCTGGATCCGCTCCACGAATGCATGCGCGGTGTTGCAGGGAATGGCGATGGCATGGGCCCCGGCGCTTTCCAGGCGCTTGCAGGTGGCGTACAGGGCCAGGGTCGGATCGGTCTCGGCGTGCAGCAGGCTGGCCGTGCGGTCGGGGATCTGCGGGTTCTGTTCCACCACCATCTTCAGGTGGTCCTGATCCTTGCCGGCCGGGGTGCTGGCGACCACCTTGCCCATGAAATCCACGGTCGCCGCCGGCCCGACCCCACCGACGATGCCCAGCTTGAACGCGGGCCGTTGTGCCTGCCCGGGGCGGCGGGTAGCGAAGCTGGAATAGATGTCGTTGATATCCAGCACGGCGATGCCGCGCTGCTGCAAGGCGGTACACACCAGCGACAGCTCGGTCAGGCCTGGCACGATCCATTGCGCGCCTTCGGCCTGCAGCGCCAGGCTGACCTGGTACAGCGTTTCCAGCGGCAGGCCCTGGAGATGCCCATCCTTGACGCCGCCCGCAGCGTACATCGCCTGCATCAGCGCCTGCTGTCCGGCGTCGTCGGGATAGACCAGCGGGTAGTGCGCGCCCAGGTAGCGTTCCAGCAGGCCGGAGTGGCGCACGAAGTCCGAGGCGATCACCCCCAGCGGCGTCCCCGGCTCGACGCAGTGCTGCAGGTGCAGGGCCAGGGCATCCAGCATGTCCAGCACCGGAATGCCCAGTTCTGCCTGGACCTCTTCGCGGAAGGTATGGCTGGCGAAGCACGGTAGCAGCACCGCGTCGACGCCGTTGGTCTCGAACGAACGGCAGACCTGAAACACATAGAACTTGCGTGCCGTCATGTTCGCCTCGCGATCCAGCGGCAGCTCCAGGTCGCGAAACGGGTGCTGCTCGAACAGGAAGTGGTAGCGGTCCTGCGCGTCGAGCACGGCGCGCGAGCGCAGCAGCTTGTAGAACAGGTCGCCGCCGGCCAGCGCGCCGAGACCGCCGACGATGCCGAGTTTGCGTGGGGCAGAAGTCATGGTCGGTTCCTCAGGCAAGCGATGGCGAGGGCTGGCGGACAGGCTCGTGTTCGTCTTCGGGCTGCCCGGCCTCGGCCTTGGCGACCACGGCGGTGGCGATGCTGTTGCCGACCACGTTGGTGGCTGTGCGAGCCATGTCGAGGAACTGGTCGATGCCAAGGATCAGCAGCAGTCCGGCTTCCGGCAGGTTGAACATCGGCAGGGTCGCGGCGACCACCACCACCGAGGCCCGGGCCACGCCGGCCATGCCCTTGCTGGTGATCATCAGGGTCAGCAGGATCAGCAACTGCTGGGTGAAGCTCAGGTCGATGTTGTAGGCCTGGGCGATGAACAGGATGGCGAAGGCCTGGTACATCATCGAGCCATCGAGGTTGAACGAATAACCCAGCGGCAGGACGAAACTCGACACTCGTTTCGGCGCGCCGAATTTCTCCAGGGCTTCCATGGTCTTGGGGTAGGCGGACTCGCTGCTGGCGGTGGAGAAGGCCAGCAATACCGGCTCGCGGATCAGCTTGCCGAGGGTCAGCACGCTGCGTCCGAGGAACAGGTAGCCGGCGCCGAACAACACCAGCCAGAGCAGAGCGATACCCAGGTAGAACTGGGCGATCAGCTTGCCGAAGTCCAGCAGCAGGACCAGGCCCTGCACGGTGATGGCCGAGGCGATGGCGGCGAACACGCCGATCGGCGCCAGGGCCATGACGTAGTCGGTGACGCGGAACATGACCTTGGCCAGTTCGTCCACGGCCTGGCTGATGCCGTTGTAGCCCGCGCGTTTCACCGCTGCCAGGGCGAAGCCGAAGAACAGCGAGAACACCACGATCTGCAGGATCTCGTTGTTGGCCATGGCCTCGGCGAAGCTGCGCGGGAACACGTGGCTGATGAACACCTTGAGGCTGAAATCACCGGTGTTGACTGCCAGTGGCGCGGCGGCGTGCTGGCTGATGTCCATGTTCAGCCCGGCGCCGGGCTGGAACAGGTTGACCAGGCCCATGCCGATGAGCAGCGACACCACCGAGGCGCTGACGAACCAGGCCATGGCACGCAGGCCGATGCGTCCCACCGAGCGCGAGTCGCCCAGGCTGGCGATGCCGCCGACCAGGGTGGCGAACACCAGCGGCGCGATGATCATCTTGATCAGGCGCAGGAAGATGTCGGTGACCATGGAAAAGTACGCGGCGATGTCCTTCGCCTGCTGTTCGCTCCCTGCGAAATGATGGCAGGCCCAGCCGGTGAGCACGCCGAGGGCGATGCCATAGGCGATGCGACGGGGAAGTCGGGTGTTCTTCACGGGGCGATCCTCTTGTTGTTGTGCGGGGGTGAAACGGGATTGGCCGGATTCTAGGGACGCGGCTGCCGCGGCTTGATGAGTAATCCCGATGGCCCCATGCGCTTTTGGAATAGTTTGTGGAAAAGGCTGCGGAACCGGGCTGGACGCGCAGTACACTGCCGCCACGCAGCGAGGTGGCGATATGCAAATCAAATGGCTGGACGATCTGCTGGCGGTGGCCGAGTGGAAGAACTTTTCCCGAGCTGCCGAGGTGCGCTGCATCACCCAGTCGGCGCTGTCGCGGCGCATTCGTTCACTGGAGGAATGGGTCGGGGTGGAACTGGTGGACCGGGGCACCTATCCGGTGCAGTTGACCGCCGCCGGGCGGATCTTCTGCGATGAAGGCCGAGAGGCCCTGGCTGGCCTGCTCCGGCTGCGCGCGGCGTTGCGCGACGTGGAGCGCATGCCCGGGCGTTCGATCCAGGTGACCGCCGGGCACAGCCTGTCGATGACCTTCCTGCCGCAATGGCTCGGCCAGTTCCAGTCACGCAATGGCCAGTTCAGCGCGCGGGTGGTGGCGGCCAACATCCATGACGCGGTGATTGCCCTGGAGGAGGGCAGCTGCGACCTGATGATCGTCTATCACCACCCGCTGGCGCCGATCCTGATGGACACCGCACGCTTCGGCAGCCTGACGCTCGGCCACGATGTGTTCCTGCCGCTGTGCGCCCCGGACGCGACCGGCAAGCCGCGCTTCCGCCTGCCGGGCAGCTCGGCGCGGCCGGTGCCGCATCTGGCGTATACCGCCACCACCTTCCTTGGCCGGGTGGCCGACATCGTCATCAAGAACGGCCCGAGCGCTTGCGTGCTGGAGCGTTGCTACGAGGCGGACATGGCGATGCTGCTGATGCGCATGGCCGTGGATGGCCATGGCGTGGCCTGGCTGCCGCAGAGCGCGGTGGCCGAGGAGCTGGAGCGCGGCCGGCTGGTCCGCGCCGGCGGCGAGGACTGGAGTACGCGCCTGGAGATCCGCTCGTACTGCGCCCATGCCAACCAGAACCCGACCATGCGCCGGTTGTGGAAGACCCTGGAGGAAGGGGCCTTGAAGCAGGCCTGAGCTGAGCGATGACCCGGCCCTATGCCACGCTACCAATGAAGTTCGCCAGCTCCGGCGTCTGCGGCGCATCGAACAGCACTTTCGGATCGCCCATCTCATGCACCTTGCCCTGGTGCATGAACACCAGCTTGTCGCCGACTTCGCGGGCGAAGCGCATCTCGTGGGTGACCATCACCAGGGTCATGCCTTCCCGGGCCAGCTCGCGCACCACGGCGAGCACTTCGTAGACCAGTTCCGGGTCGAGCGCCGAGGTGATCTCGTCGCACAGCAGCACCTTCGGCGACATCGCCAGGGCGCGGGCGATCGCCACCCGTTGCTGCTGGCCGCCGGAGAGCTGGTCGGGGTAGGCGTCGAAGCGCTCGCCAAGGCCGACCCGGGTCAGCATCCGCTGCGCCAGTTCGCGCGCTTGCGCCTTCGACGTCTTCTTCACCAGCTGCGGGGCGAGCATGACGTTCTCGCCGATGCTCAGGTGCGGGAACAGGTTGAACTGCTGGAAGATCATCCCGACTTTCTGCCGCAGCGAGCGCAGGTCGGCACGGGCGGCGTCGAGGTATTCGCCGTCGACTTCGATCACCCCGTCGTTGATCGATTCCAGGCCGTTGAGGGTGCGCAGCAAGGTGCTCTTGCCCGAGCCGCTGCGGCCGATGATCGCCACCACCTCGCCTTGCTCGATGCTCAGGTCGACGCCCTTCAGGACATGGTTGTTTCCGTAGTACTTGTGCAACGCAGACACTCTAACCAGCGGCATGCAGCCTCCTCTCCAGGTAACGGGCACCCAGCGACAGTGGAAAACACAGAATGAAGTAGCCCAGGGCGACCAGGCCGTAGATCAGGAAGGGTTCGAAGGTGGCGTTGGCCAGCATGCCGCCGGTCTTGGTCAGTTCGGTGAAGCCGATGATCGAGGTCACCGCGGTGCCCTTGACCACCTGCACCGAGAAACCCACGGTCGGCGCCACGGCGATGCGCAGGGCCTGGGGCAGGATCACGTGGCGCAGTTGCTCGTAGCGGTTCAGTGCCAGGCTCGACCCGGCCTCCCACTGGCCGCGCGGGATCGACTCCACGCAGCCGCGCCAGATTTCGGCGAGGAAGGCGCTGGTGAACAGGGTCAGGGCCAGCGCCGCCGCCATCCACGCCGAGACGTCGATGCCGAACAGGGCGATGCCGAAGAACACCATGAAGAGTTGCATCAGCAGCGGCGTGCCCTGGAACAGCTCGATGAAGCAGCGGGCGAAACCGCGCAGCGCGGCGTTGTCGGAAATCCGCGCCAGCAGTACCAGCAGCCCGCCAAGGCCGCCGCAGGCGAAGGCCACCAGCGACAGCAGCAGGGTCCACTGCAGGCCGGTGAGCAGGTTGCGGACGATGTCCCACAGGGTGAAGTCCATCAGCCTCTCCTCAGGATCAGGTGGCGACCCAGCAGGTTCAGGAGCTGGCGCACGGCGATGGCCATCGCCAGGTAGACCAGGGTGGTCAGCAGGTAGGTCTCGAACGCGCGGAAGTTGCGCGACTGGATGAAATTGGCGGCGAACGACAGTTCCTCGGTGGCGATCTGCGAACACACCGCCGAGCCGAGCATGACGATCACGATCTGGCTCGACAGTGCCGGCCACACCCGCGCCAGGGCCGGGCGCAGGATCACGTGGCGGAAGGTCTCGGCGCGGCTCAGGGCCAGCGCCGCGGCGGCCTCCAGTTGCCCTCGCGGGATGGCCTGGATGCCGGCGCGAATGATCTCGGTGGAGTAGGCGCCGAGGTTGATCACCATGGCCAGTACCGCCGCCTGCCATTCGCTCATGCGCAGGCCCAGGGCCGGCAGGCCGAAGAAGATGAAGAACAGCTGGACGATGAACGGCGTGTTGCGGATCAGCTCCACGTAGACCGCGAACAGCCAGTTGAACGGCCGCAGTTGCCAGGCGCGGGCCACCGCGCCGAGGATGCCCACGGCCACCCCGACCAGGGTGCCGATCAGGGTCAGTTCCAGAGTGAACAGCGCGCCCTTGAGCAGCAGGTCGCCCTGGCTCAGGACGGCGGCGAAATCGAATTGATAGGCCATGCGCGCAGGCTCACTGGAAATCGGCAGGCAGCGGCTGCTTCAGCCATTTCTCGGCGTTGCGGTTCAGGCTGCCGTCGCTGCGGGCTTCGGCGAGGATGGCGTTGACCTTCTCGCGCAGCGCCGGCTGTTCCTTGGCCATGCCGACGTACACCGGCGAGTCCTTGAGCTTGACCTTGAGCACCGGGACTTTCTTTGGGTTCTTCTCGGCGATGGCCGCCATTACCACGCTGCCGCTGGCGATCAGGTCGACCTGGCCGGACAGGTAGGCGGCGATGGTCGAATTGTTGTCCTCGAAGCGCTTGATCGTGGTGCCTTCGGGCGCCACGGCGGTCAAGGCCATGTCCTCGATGGCGCCACGGGTGACGCTGATGGTCTTGCCGGCCAGGGCCTGGACGCTGTCGACCGGGCTCGCTTCGGGACCGAACACCGCCAGGTAGAACGGCGCGTAGGGCAGGGAGAAGTCCACCACCTGCTCGCGCTCGGGGTTCTTGCCCAGGCTGGAGATCACCAGGTCGACCTTGCCGGTGGTGAGGAAGGGGATGCGGTTGGTGCTGTTGACCGGAGTCACGGCCAGCTTGACGCCGAGCTTGTCGGCGAGCAGTTGCGCGGTGTCGATGTCCAGGCCGCGGGGCTTGAGGTCCGGGCCGACCGAACCGAAGGGCGGGAAGTCCTGGGGCACGGCGACCTTGAGCACGCCGCGCTGGCTGATGTCGCCGAGCACGTCGGCCTGGGCGCTGAGGGCGCCGCCGCAGAGGAGGGTGGCCAGCAGAAGGGTACGCAGTTTACGCATGGTGGTGACCTCATGGCGGATCGATGGACTGAAACGGATGCCGGAAGCCATTGCAGCGGGCGTGCCACAAGCGGAAATATCCTGGAAAACGGCCGCCATCCGCGTGTTTGAGCGGTATTACTGGTCTGAACAGTTGGCCTGTCCGTGTCCGTCGCAATGGCTGCTTCTGCGCCGAAAAAAGGCAATGTTTACGGGGCTTGCGCCAGTTTGGGGCCGCACTTGCGCGACGTGCGGAAAAGGACGTAAAACAGCGAATCCTTCGTTCCGACCGGTCTGAACACATGCTCGAAGCCCCCATCCGAAGTGCCGTCCCCGAACAGGCCCAGCAGGCCATCCAGCGCCTGATCCGCGAGGGCGGCTACCAGGCGGGCGACGCGCTGCCATCGCAGCGTGACCTGGCCGAGCGTCTCGGTGTCAGCCGCGCTTCGTTGCGCGAGGCGTTGTCATCCCTCAGTGCGCTGGGGGTGATCACCGTGCAGCCGGGCAAGGGCGTGTTCGTCCAGTCGGCCAAGGTCGAGGCGGCGACGGATGCGTCCTGGTTCAGCTGGCCTTTCGCCGCGCAGATCGGCGCAGCGGACACCTTCCAGTTGCGCTACGTGCTGGAAGGCTTCGCTGCCGGCCAGGCGGCCAGCGCGCTGACCGCCGACGATCTCGACGAACTCGCGGCCAATGTCGAAGCCATGCGCGTGGAGCTGCGCGCGGGCAACTTCGAGGCGGCGGCGCGGCTGGACTTCGCTTTCCACCGGCGCCTGCTCGAAGCCGCTGGCAACCGGGCGATGCTGCACGTGATCACGGCCAGCGAAGCGATCTTCATCGAAAGCCAGAAGCTGCCGTTCATCCGCCCCGAGCGGGCGATGGAAACCTGGCAGGAACACCGCAAGATCCTCCGCGCCCTGGCCCGGCATGCCCCGGGGGCGGCGCAGAAGGCCATGCAGGAGCATATCCGCAATGCAGCGGCGCGCTCGGGGATCGTGTTTGCCGGGTGAATCGTCTAGCCGTGACCCAGCAGCCAGCCCAGCGCGTCGTCCCACAGCGGCTCGGCGCCTTCGCGGAAATAGCCCATGTGCCCCAGCCCGCGTCCTGTCGCCGGGCGCAGGTCACGCAGGGTCAGCGGGGCATTGCGATACGCCTTGACGAAGGCGTCCCGCGAGCGGGGCGGGGCCCAGGGATCGTCCAGCGCCGTGGCGAAGACGCAGGGCATGCGCACCCTGGCGTAGGCCTCGTGCAGGGGCTGCATGTCCGGATCGTCGAAGTAGTAGTGCGGGTAGCGGCACCAACGCTTCCAGTCGCGATACACCCCCAGCGGCAGGTCGTCGCCCATCCCCAGCACGCTCCAGGCCATGTAGCCCTTGGCGGCGACGATCGCCGGCAGGACGCAGTTCCATAGCAGGCGTACCTTGAGTGCTTCGCCCGGCGGCATCCAGCCGGCCCAGCCGGCACCGCTGCCGAAGCTGTAGCAGGCGGTGATGGCCGAGGGCTCGGGAAGCAGGCCGATGGCGTGGCCACCGAAGGAGTGACCGACCCAGTACAGTGGCAACTGGTCCGTGGCCAGCAGGTCGACGGCGGCGGCGAGGTCCTGGCGGGCCCAGTCCAGGTAGGACATCTCGAAGCCCTTCAGCGAGGCCGGGCGTGACTGGCCGACGCCGCGATAGTCGAGGGTCAGCACGTTCAGGCCCTGGCGCGCGGCATGCTCGGCGAAGCGCCGGTAGAAGCGCTGCTGCACGCCGGTGGCGCCAGCCACGAGCAGATTGCCGCGCGGCGTGCCGCAGGCGTCGTAGCGGGTGGCAACGAGGGGATAGCCGTCGCAGGTGGTCAGGGGGATCTGCACTGTCTTCCATTCCGTTCGTAGTGGATGTTCGAGCCTTGTTTGGGGCGTTCGCCAACAGGCCGTCAGCGCCCGCTGAACACCGCCTCGCGCTTCTGCATCATCGCCATCACCCCCTCCCGCGCATCCTCGCTGCGGATCAGCCTGAGCATCTGTTGGTCGAGCAACGCCAGGGCCGTGCTATCGCCCTGGTCCTGCGCGGCGAAGGCCGACTCCAGGGTTGCCTGCACGCCCAGCGGCGCGGCTCGGGCAACCTTGTCGGCGAGCGCGATGGCTCGCTCCAGCGCCTGTCCCGGCTCAACCACCTCGGTCACCAGGCGCATGTGCAATGCCTGGGCGGCATCGAACTCGTCGCCGGTAAGCAGGTAGCGCATCGCCGCGTGCCAGCCCGCCGCGCGGGGGAAGCGCACGCTGGAGCCGCCCAGGGGGGCGATGCCGCGCAGCACTTCCAGGTGAGCGAAGCGCGCATCGCTTTCGGCGACGACGATATCGGCGTTGAGCATCAACTCGATGCCGGCGGTCCAGCAGGTGCCATTGACCGCCACCACCACCGGCTTGGTCCGGCGCTTGCCGCTGACGCCCCATGGATCGATGCCGGCGGCCGGGTAGGCGAAGCTTCCACTGGCCAGTTTCGGCGCCAGTTCCATCAGGTCCAGGCCCGCCGTGAAGTGCGCACCGTGGGCGAACAGCACCGCGCAACGCAGTTGCTCGTTGCCTTCGTACTCGCCGAGGGCCAGCGACAGGTCGCCGAGCAGTGCGCTATCGAAGGCATTGCGCTTGCCGGCCCGGTCCAGGCCGATCAGCAGTAGCTGGCCGCGCTGTTCGCGGGTGACTCGTCCCGGGCCGCTGTTGGCTTGTGTCATTCCTTGCTCTCCTGCAGTGATGAGTTACTTACCGTTTGTTTGGTTTGCGTATTGAAACTAAACAAACGTTTGGTAATCGTCAAATTGAGCGGGGCACGCTTATACCCTAGAATCACCGGCCTTGATCGAGAGACCGGTTTTGCCATGCGCCCGCCGAAGATTTCCCGCGACGATTTGCTCAACCAGTGCGCCATCACCTTCAAGCGCCTGGGTTACCACGGCACCACCATGGACACCCTGGCGAGCGCCTGCGGCCTGACCAAGGCGTCGTTCTATCACCACTATCCGAACAAGGAATCGCTGCTGCGCGATGTCCTGGACTGGACCCACCAGGGCCTGGCCCGGCATCTGTTCAGCATTGCCGAAGACGAGCGCCTGGCGCCGGCCGAGCGCCTGGCGAAGATGGGGCGCAAGGCCCTGCGCCTGTTCCAGGACGACGCCATCGGCTGCCTGATGGGCGTGGTGGCGGTGGACGCCAGCTATGGCAAGCCGGAACTGATGGCGCCGATCCGCTCCTTCTTCGCCGACTGGGCGGCGGCCTGCACGCGGCTGTTCGCGACGCTGGAGGACGCGCAAGAGCTCGGCCAGCAACTGGTGGCCGATTACGAAGGGGCGATCCTCCTGGCGCGTATCCATGGCGATCCGGCCTATATCGAGCGGGTGACCCGCCGGGCCCTGAAACTGCTGGCCGCTTGAGGAGCCCACCGATGCGCTACGACCTCACCAGCCTCGACCTGTTCATCACCGTCGCCCAGGAGCGCAACCTCACCCGCGCGGCGCGGATCAAGCACCTGGCGGTGTCGGCGATCAGCAAGCGGATCAGCGAACTGGAGGCGCAGATCGGCTCGCCGCTGCTGATCCGCAACGCCCGTGGCGTCGACCTGACCCCGGCGGGGCAGTCGCTGCTGTTCTACGCCCGCCAACTGAAGCAGACCCTGGCCCAGCTCGACAGCGAGCTGGGCGAGTACGCCAGCGGGGTCAAGGGCCATATCCGCATCCATGCCATCACCTCGGCGCTGTCGCAGTTCCTGCCCCAGGACGTCGCTGCCTTCGCCGCGCTGTACCCGCAGATCAAGTTCGACATCGAGGAGCGGGTCGGCTCGGCGGTGGTGCGGGCGGTGGCCGACGGCCGTGCCGACCTGGGGATCATCGCTTCGCAGACTGCCGCCCAGGGGTTGGAGACCCTGGCCTACCGCGATGACGAGCTGGTCCTGGTGGTACCCGCCGGACATGCCCTGGCGCAGCGCCGGTCGATACGCTTCGGCGAAGCCCTGGCCCACGAGTTCGTCGGCCCGCACCTGGAAAGCTCGGTGTACAGCCTGCTCACCCGCGAGGCGGAGAAACTCGAACTGCCGCTGCGCCTGCGCATCCGCATCAGCAGCTTCGACTGCATGTGCCGGCTGGTCTCCAACGGCCTCGGGGTGGCCGTGCTGCCGCGCAGCGTGGTCAGCCAGTACCAGCGCAGCCATGGCCTCAAGGCGGTGACCCTGGCCGAGCCCTGGGCCAAGCGCTCGCTGCTCCTGGCCTTGCGCAAATATGACGCGGCGTCGCCGACCCTGCGGACCTTCATCGACCATCTCCGAACGGCCTGACCGCTGATCCTCACGAGCGTTCTCGTTTGGAGAACGCTCCCGTGGCGATTGATCAATTTTCATCCCCCCGCCCAGCTCCTAGTATCGGCCCCATCGACGGTGCCCGGCTTTTGCCCGGTCCCGCCAAACACTAGAAAAGCCGAGCGACGAGATGACCGAGACAGCCCGCGACCTTCTTTCCTCCCTGGTGATCGACCAGCAGACCTTTGCCTACGTCGACCTGCACAAGCTGCTGGGCGCCGAGGCTCTGGCGCGCCTGCCGTATTCGATCCGCATCCTCCTGGAGAACGTCGCGCGCTGCTCGCCGCAGGCGCTGCCGTCGGTGCTGCTGCGCGCCATCGGCGAGGGCCCGGTGTGCGAGGTACCGTTCCAGCCCAACCGCCTGATGTTCCATGACACCACCTGCCTGCCAGCCCTGGCCGACTTCGCCGGCATGCGCGACGTGGTCGCCGAGCTGGGCGGCGATCCGCAGGCGATGAACCCGCTGATCCCGGCGGTACTGACCATCGACCACTCGGTGATCGTCGAGCGCTACGCCGAGGCCGACGCGGTCGAGGCCAACCTCGACATCGATTTCCGCCGCAACAGCGAGCGCTACCGCTTCATCAAGTGGGCGCAGAAGAGCCTCGACAATTTCGGCGTGATCCCGCCGGGCACCGGGATCATCCACCAGATGAACATGGAGGCCCTGGCCAAGGTGGTCTGGGAAAGCGCCACGGCCGATGGCCGGCGCCTGCTGCACCCGGACGACATGGTCGCCACCGACAGCCACACCCCGATGATCAACGCCATCGGCGTGCTGGGCTGGGGCGTCGGCGGCCTCGAAGGGCAGGCGGCGATGGTCGGCGAGCCGGTGCCGATCAGCTTCCCCGAGGTCATCGGCATCCGTGTGAGCAACGCCTTGCGGCCGGGTGTCACTGCCACCGACCTGGCGCTGCACGTGGCGCAGATCCTGCGCCAGCGTTTGGTGGTCGGCAAGTTCGTCGAGTTCACCGGGCCCGGCCTGTCGAGCCTGGGCTGGGCGGCGCGCGGCACGGTGTCGAACATGGCGCCGGAGTACGGCGCCACCGTGGTGTTCTTCCCGTTCGACGATGAAACCCTGGGCTACCTGGAGCTGAGCGGCCGTCCCGCCGAACTGCGGCGCCAGGTCAGTGCCTACATGACCGCCCAGCCGCTGTGGCGCCGCGACGACCTGCCCGAGCCGCAGTTCGACGAACTGATCGAGCTCGACCTGGCCAGCCTCGAACCCAGCGTCGCCGGTCCGCACCAACCGCACCAGCGCCAGCCGCTGTCCGCCGCCGGCGCCTCGTTCCGCGAGGAAGTGCTGGGCGGCGAGGGGCTGATTGCCGGTCCCGCGGCGCAGACCTTCTTCGAGCCATCGTTCGGCGAGGCCATTGGTCATGGCGCGGTGGTGATGTCGGCCATCACCAGTTGCACCAACACCGCCAACCCGGCGCTGATGATCCAGGCCGGCCTGCTGGCTCGCCGCGCCCGCCAGCTGGGCCTGCAGCGCAAGCCGTGGGTGAAGACCTCGCTGTCCCCCGGTTCGCGGGTGGTCGCCGACTACCTGGCCGAAGCCGGCCTGCTGGAGGACTTTTCCGCCCTCGGCTTCGACCTCGCCGGCTTCGGCTGCATGACCTGCATCGGCAACTCCGGCAAGCTCGAAGCACATGTCGAGGACTTCGCCGAGCAGGGTCTCAAGGGCGTGGTGGTGCTGTCCGGCAACCGCAACTTCGAAGGCCGGGTCAACCCCAGGGTGCCGGCCGGCTACCTGGCCTCGCCAGCGTTGTGCGTGGCCTATGCCATCGCCGGGCGCATCGATATCGACCTGACCCGCGACCCGCTGGGCGCGGGCGCCGATGGCCAGCCGGTCTACCTGCACGATCTGATGCCAGCGGACGACCTGGTCGCCGCGCAGGTGGCGCAGGTGGTGCGCCCGGAATTCTTCCAGCAGCGCCTGGCTACCGTCTGGGACGGCACCCATCACTGGCAGGCGCTGTCCGCCGAGGGCAGCGTGCAGTTCCCCTGGAGTGCGCAGTCGACCTACCTGCGTCGTCCGCAATACCTCGCCGATATCCAGGCCGAAGCCAAGGCCAGCCTGGCCATCGCCGGTGCACGGGCGCTGATGGTGCTGGGCGACAACGTCACCACCGACCATATCTCCCCGGCCGGGGCTATCCCCGCGTCCAGCCTGGCCGGGCAATGGCTGCTGGAGCGTGGCGAAGACCCGCAGGACCTCAACCAGTACTCGACCCGGCGCAGCAACCACGAGGTGATGTTGCGCGGCGCCTTTACCAACAAATCGGTGAAGAACCGCCTGCTCGGTGATGAACAGCCGGGGCAGGGCGCCTGGGCCTGGACCGCTGACCGCCAGCAGTGCCTGCCCTTGTACGAAGCGGCCAAGAGCTACGCCGCGGCGGGCACGCCGCTGGTGGTGTTCGCCGGGATCAACTACGGCGCCGGTTCCAGCCGCGACTGGGCGGCCAAGGCCCAGGCGCTGCTCGGGGTCAAGGCGGTGGTGGCGCGCAGCATCGAGCGCATTCACCGCAGCAACCTGATCGGCATGGGCGTGGTACCGCTGCAGTTCCGTGAGGGGCAGGGCGTGGATGAGCTGCGGCTGGATGGCAGCGAGCAACTGGATTTCCTCGGCCTGGATGACCTGCGGGTCGGCGACAACCCGGTGACCCTGGTGATCCGCCGGGCCTCGGGCGAGTGCCAGGAGGTCGGGCTGGGGGTGAGGATCGACTCGCAGCAGGAGATTCGCTACCTGCGCCATGGCGGGGTGTTGCCCTATGTGGTGCGCAAGGTCGTTGCCAGGACCAGGGGCTAGCACTGTCCCGATCGCTGGCAAGCCCCACAGGTCCAGCGGAGCACGCAATCCCTGTGGGAGCTGGTTTACCAGCGATGAGGCCAGAAAGAACAACAAAGATTTTGGAGTAACCCCATGTTTGCCTACGTCGGCTCCCGCACCACCCGTGAACGCAACGCCCGCGGCGATGGCATCAGCGTCTTCGCCGTCGACCAGGAGCAGGGCCGCCTGACCCTGGTGCAACTGGTCGAAGACCTGGTCAACCCGTCGTTCCTCGCCCTCAACCGCCGCGGCGACCGCCTCTACGCGGTGCACGGCGACCGCAGCGAGGTCAGTGCATTCCGCGTCGACCCGGGCAACGGCCAGCTAAGCTTCCTCAATCGCCAGAGCTGCGAGGGCAAGAACCCGGTGCACCTGGCCCTGGACCCCAGCGAACGGTTCCTGGTGGTGTCCAACCATCTCAGCGGCACCCTGGCGGTGCTCGAAATCGATGCCGACGGTGCCCTTGGCAGCCTGGTGCAACTGCTCGCCCTGCATGGCCCGACGGGACCGCACCGGGTCGAGCAGCCGTTCGCCAAGCCGCACTACAACCTGTTCGATGCCAGCGGCGAGTTCGTCCTGGTGCCGGACAAGGGCCTGGACCGGATCTTCGTGTTCCGCTTCGACAACGGTCGCCTGGTTCCGACCGAGCAGGCTTTCGTCGCCAGCCGCGAAGGCGCAGGCCCCCGGCAGGTGGCCGTGCACTCACGGGCGCCGCTGGTGTTTGCCCTCAACGAACTGGACTCCAGCGTCACCAGCTATCGTTTCGACCCGGCCAGTGGTGCGCTGGAACCCCTGCAGGTACTGCCTTCGCTGCCGTCGCGCTACACCGGCAACAGCCGCGCGGCGGAGCTGGATGTCAGCGCCGACGGGCGTTTCCTCTACGCCTCCAACCGTGGCAGCGACAGCATCGCGGTCTTCGCCATCGACACTGCCAGCGGCTTGCTGCAGCCCGTGCAGTTCGCCGCGAGCGGCGGGCGCACCCCGCGTTTCTTCGCCCTGACGCCCAACCAGCGTTTCCTTTTCGCCCTCAACGAGGACAGCGATTCCATCGTCGCCCTGGCCGTCGACCCTGCGTCCGGCTGCCTGAGCGACACCGGTTTCACCCTGGGCACCGGCAGTCCGGTGTGCATGGTCTTTTCCGCCTGATACATCCGGGCCTCGGCCCGGCCACTATAAAAATCCACGGCACAGGCGCAAGCTTGCTGCCTACGAGGTCGCCATGAACAACAACAATACGCTCGATGAACACGCGATCGTCCGCAAGGTCACCTGGCGGATCATCCCCTTCGTTTTCCTGCTCTACATCGTCTCCTACCTGGACCGCGCCAACATCGGCTACGCCGCGCTGGAGATGAACAAGGAACTGGCCCTGACCAGCGAAGCCTTCGGCTTCATTTCCGGGATCTTCTTCATCGGCTACTTCCTCTTCGAAGTGCCGAGCAACGTGATGCTCAACAAGTACGGCGCGCGGGTGTGGATCGCGCGGATCCTGGTGACCTGGGGCCTGATCGCCGCCGGTACCGCCTTCGCCCAGACCGCCAACCAGCTCTATGTGCTGCGCTTTTTGCTGGGCGTGGCCGAGGCCGGGTTCTTCCCGGGGATCATCGTCTACCTGACCTACTGGTTCCGCTCCAGGGAACTGGCGACCACCGTGGCGCTGTTCACCGCCGCGATCCCGGTCAGCTACATCATCGGTGCGCCGCTTTCCACCTGGATCATGGACAACGTCAAGTGGCTCGACTGGAGCGGCTGGCGCTGGATGCTGTTCCTCGAAGGCATTCCCGCCGTGCTGCTGGGCGTCGCCTGCTACTTCTTCCTCACCGACAAGCCGGAGCAGGCCAAGTGGCTCAAGCCCGAGGAAAAGCAATGGCTGATCGCCGAACTGGAGCGCGACCGCCAGAGCCGCAAGAACGTCAAGAGCCTGGGCGTGTTCAAGACCATGACCAACCCCAAGGTGCTCTACCTGGCGTTCATCTACTTCGTCTACCAGTGCGGCAGCCTCGGCGTCGGCTACTGGATGCCGCAGATCATCAAGGGCTTCTCCAGCAGCCTGAGCCACACCGAGATCGGGCTGATCGCCATGCTGCCGTACATCGTCGCCACGGTGGCCATGGTGATCTGGTCGCGCAGCTCCGACCGGCGTAACGAACGCAAGCTGCACTCGGCGGTGCCGCTGCTGGTGGCCGCGCAGGGCCTGGTGGGGGCGGGGATGCTGGGCAGCCCGGTCTTGTCGATGGCGATGATCTGCGTCGCGCTGTCCGGGCTGTACAGCTTCAAGTCGCCGTTCTGGGCGCTGCCGACCCTGTTCCTCGACCGCACCACCGCAGCGGTGTCCATCGCCGTGATCAACTCCATCGGCAACCTTGGCGGCTTTGTCGGGCCGTCGATGATCGGTGTGGTCAAGGGCAGCAGCCAGAGCGCGTCGACCGGCTTGCTGTTCCTCAGCGGCTTGCTGGCGGTGGCCTTCCTGATGACTGCCTTGATGCGGGTCGGCAACAAGGAGCCGGGTGAGCCTGTGGCGGCTTCGGCGCACTGACAACCTGCGAGTCCAGCACTTTCCTCTTTGCCAGGCCCCATCCGGAGGGTCCTGGCACCCCCATGCCCCTAAAAAAGCGAAACCACCGATGCACAACAACAAGAAGATCATCACCACCCTGGTTACCTTGACCCCTTGCCTGGCCAGCGCCGCCGGTTTCATCGACGACAGCAAGGCCAGCCTGCAAACCTCCAGCTACTACTTCAATCGCGACTTTCGCGATGGCAGCGGCCAGAACAAGCGCGAGGAATGGGCCCAAGGCTTCATCCTCGACCTGCGCTCCGGCTACACCGCCGGCACCGTCGGCTTCGGCCTGGACGCCATGGGCATGCTCGGCCTCAAGCTGGACTCCAGCCCGGATCGCACCGGCAGCGGCCTGCTGCCGACCCACGGCGACGGCCGCGCCGCCGACGAGTTCGGCCGGGTCGGCCTGACCGCCAAGGTGCGCATCGGCAGCAGCGAGTTGAAGTACGGCACCCTGATTCCCAAGCTGCCGACCCTGCAGGCCAACACCGGGCGCATTCTCCCGCAGACCTTCGACGGCGGCCTGCTGACGGTCAAGGACATCGCCGGCCTGACCCTGGTCGGCGCGCGCTTCGAGCGCATGACCGACCGCGATTCCACCGATGCCGTCGGCCTTACCCTGAACAACAAGAACCGTCGTTTCCGCGCTGCCGCCGATGGCGATGCGCTGCTGATCGGCGGTGCCGACTACGCCCTCGGCAAGCAGACCCTGGTCAGCTACCAGTACGCCGAGCTGGAAGAGGTCTACAGCCAGCACTTCCTCGGCCTGGTCCACACCCTGGCCGTCGGCCCCGGCAAGCTGAAGAGCGATGTGCGCTACATGCTCAGCGACGACAGTGGCGCGGCCCGGGGCGGGCGCATCGACAGCGGCGCCTTGAGCGGCATGTTCACCTACAGCCTGGGCGGGCATGCCTTGGGCATCGGCCTGCAGAAAATGACCGGCGACACCTCGATGCCGTTCGTCAACGGCACCGACCCGTACCTGGCCAACTACATCCAGATCAACGACTTCGCCGAACCGGGGGAGCGCTCCTGGCAGGTGCGCTACGACTATGACTTCAGCGCCGTCGGCCTGCCGGGGCTGAGCTTCATGAGCCGCTATGTGAAGGGCGATCACGCCGATGCGGCGACCTCCACCCGCAGCGGGCGCGAGTGGGAGCGCAACACCGACCTGGGGTATGTGTTCCAGGACGGGGTGCTGAAGAATGTCGGGATCAAGTGGCGCAATGCGGCCTATCGGTCGAGCTTTGCCCGCGGTGCCGACGAGAATCGCTTGATCGTTTCCTATACCTTGCCGATCTGGTAAGCCTCTAGACGACGCGATCCCCTGTAGGAGCGGGTTCACCCGCGATTGCGGTAGCGAATTCGCCGACGCAATCGCGGGTGAACCCGCTCCCACAAGGTCCGCGTCCAACCAAGGAAATTCTGAATGACCACTGTCAACCCCGCCATCCTCGCCGAACTCGCCCCCGACGGCGTCCTGCGCGCCGCCATAAACTTCGGCAACCCGGTCCTCGCCCAGCGCGGCGCCGACGGCGAGCCCCAGGGCGTCTCAGTGGCCCTGGCCAAGGCCCTGGCCGAGGAACTGGGCGTCACCCTGGAAATGCGCACCTTCGACGCCGCCGGCAAAGTCTTCGCCGCCCTGGAGGACAACGCCTGGACCGTGGCCTTCCTGGCCATCGAGCCGGTACGCGAGGCACAGATCCACTTCAGCGCCCCCTACGTGCTGATCGAAGGCACCTACCTGGTGCACCAGGACGCTCCGTTCCAGCAGGTGGAACAGCTCGACCAGCCCGGCCTGCGCCTGGCGGTGGGCGAGGGCGCGGCCTACGACCTGTTCCTCAGTCGCACCCTGCAGCACGCCACGCTGGAGCGCGCGGGCACGTCGGCGGGCGCCGTGGACCTGTTCATCGGCGCAAACCTCGATGCTGCGGCCGGCGTGCGCCAGCCACTGGAGAAGATCGCTGCGGCCGATTGTCGCTATCGGGTGCTGGACGGTGCATTTACTTCAATACGTCAAGCCATGGCAGTGCCGAAAAGATGCGACAATGCCGCCGTCTTTGTAAGTGACTTTATCGAGCGTTGCTTGCGTCAAGACTTCGTCCGGGCCGCTTTGCTGGCGACCGGGCAGACCGATGTCAGCGCCAAGCGCTGAGCGGTCGACACTCAAACCCGTGCAATCCCATTTGAGGTAGCAAGCAAGATGGCCAAGGCCGCCGATGTCGTTGTGCAATGCCTGGAAAACGAAGGTGTCGAGTATGTGTTCGGCATTCCCG
>NZ_JAZDQN010000037.1:0-64408 GCF_036324125.1 Pseudomonas ulcerans
TACGGTGCCAACGGTCACCGGGTGGAAAGCGCCGAAGGCCTGCTGCCGCTGCTGGAGCACTGCATCAAGACCCCGGGCGTGCACGTGATCGACGTGCCGGTGGACTACAGCGAGAACGATCGCATTCTCAACTATGAGTTGAAAGAAAGGGCGTCAGCCGTTTAGACCTGATGCAACCAGCGTTAGTAGCTGCCCTCGAAAACGAAGGCAGCCTTGGGGGCGCTTGGGAAGCGGGAGTAATTGGGGTAGCGGGATGATTCCAGAACTAATGAGCAAATCTCATGAACCCTTGCCGATTTAACCGTCTAGTCCACACTCGTTAGCTCGCTTACTGTTCTCCCGACACCAAATGTCGGGAGATCCAGATGCACAAGCGCACACTCGGAAACAGTTCACTCGAAGTGTCAGCCCTGGGCTTCGGCTGCATGGGCCTGAGCCATGGCTACGGCCCGGCGACTGACACCCAACAAGCCATTGCGCTGATCCGTTCGGCGGTTGACCGAGGCGTCACGTTCTTCGATACCGCCGAGGTCTACGGCCCCTACCTGAACGAACAAGTGGTGGGCGAAGCCCTGGCACCGGTGCGCGATCGAGTGGTCATCGCCACCAAGTTCGGCTTCACCTTCGGCGACGACAGCAAACAGCAGATTCTCAACAGCCGCCCCGAACACATCCGGGTCGCGGTCGAGGGTTCGTTGCGTCGACTGAAGACCGATTACATCGATCTGCTTTACCAGCACCGCGTCGATCCGGAGGTGCCGATCGAGGACGTCGCCGGGGTGGTCAAGGACCTGATTGGCGAAGGCAAGGTCAAGCACTTCGGCCTTTCCGAAGCCGGTGCGCAGACCATTCGCCGTGCGCACGCGGTGCAGCCGGTCGCAGCACTGCAAAGCGAATACTCGCTGTGGTGGCGCGAACCTGAGCAGGAAGTCCTGCCAACCCTGTGGGAGTTGGGCATCGGCCTCGTGCCGTTCAGTCCGTTGGGCAAAGGTTTTCTCACCGGCACGGTGTCGGCACAAACCACTTACGGCAGCGACGACTTCCGCAGCATCGTCCCGCGTTTCAGCCAGTCGGCGCTGCTGGCCAATCAGGGGCTGGTGGTGTTGCTCCGTCAGATCGCCGCGCAGAAACAGGCCACTCCCGCACAGATCGCGCTGGCCTGGCTGCTCGCGCAGGCGCCGTGGATCGTGCCGATTCCGGGTACGACCAAATTGCATCGTCTGGAAGAAAACCTCGGTGGCGCGGACATCACCCTCGACGCCGTCGAACTGAAGGCGATCGATACAGCGTTGGCGCAGATCCCCATCGAAGGCGAGCGTTATCCCGAGGCCCTCAAGGCGCGTGTCGGTCGATGAGCTACGATCACGATCCGCTGCCGCGCACGGTGATCGCCGCACTGGCCAGCGCCCCGCTGCTGTCGCTCGCCGACACGCACGCCACGCTCGGGCTCGCGGATTCTGGTCGCGTAATGAAAATCCGCACGCCGGCGCAAGTGGCGCTGGCCTTGGTATGCCCAACACCGAGCCACGTGCGGCGCCACTTTCACGTTTGACGGAGTTGATCCGATGAACCGATTGATCGCACCACTCGTTGCTGTGTCATTCATGGTGGCAGAGTCCCAGGCCACCAGCGAAATCCGCGTTACACCGAACGGCTCGCAGCCCTCGGTCAAGGGCGCGGCGGAAAACTTTACCGGTACTGTGCGCGTTGATCGCCTGTTCAAGGGTGAGCCCCCGGCGCGCATCGGCGGCGGCACTGTGACCTTCGAACCAGGCGCACGCACGGCGTGGCACACCCATCCACTGGGGCAGACGCTGATCGTCACCGCAGGCGTCGGCTACGTGCAGCAAGAGGGTGGCCCGCGACAGGAGATCCGACCGGGCGACACGGTCTGGATTCCGCCGCACACCCGACACTGGCATGGCGCCACGGCCAGCAACGGCATGACCCACATCGCCATCGCCGAAGCCGAGGACGGGCAGACCGTCACCTGGGCGGAACAGGTCTCGGAGGCGCAGTACGCCGGTCAATGAAGTTACCGATGGGGCCTTTCAAGATGACTACTGACGCACTCAACAGCACTGCCCTCCCCGCACTCATGGCGCTTTGCCTGGGCATGGGAGCGATGTTCAGCATTACCACTCAAGCAGCCGAGGCACCGCAGACCATGGCCAGCACACCCGTCAGCGCAACTACCTTGTCGCGCCAGCAACAAACGATTCCCCTGATCGCCGCGTTCATGGCGACCAGCGACATGTCCAACCTCAACACCGCGCTCAACCAAGGGCTCGATGCCGGCCTGAGCATCAGCGAAACCCGGGAAATTCTGGTGCAGCTATACGCCTATGTGGGCTTCCCGCGCAGCCTCAACGCCTTGAACGAGCTGATGACGGTGGTGCAGACGCGCAAACAGCGCGGCATCGAAGACGCGCCGGGGCGTGAGCCGAGCCGGGAAATTCCGGTCGGCGACGAACTGCTGGCCGCCGGCACCGCGAATCAAACCAGGATCTCCGGCGCCCCGGTCAAAGGCCCGGTGTTCGAGTTCGCTCCGGTGATCAACCGGTTCCTGCAAACCCACCTGTTCGGCGACATCTTCGAGCGCGACAACCTTGACTGGCAAAGCCGCGAACTGGCGACCGTGGGGGCGCTGGCGGCAACGCCAGGAGTCGAGCCGCAACTGCGCTCGCACATGGCGGCGAGCCTGCGCGTCGGTCTGAGCACGGGACAGTTGCACGAGGTCACCGAACTGCTGAAAAAACACGGCGATGCGCAGACGGCTGAACGTGCCAGTACCGCGTTGTCCCAGGCCCTCGCAACTTCGGGGAAATAAGCACCAGCTGGACTGCCCCCGAACACTTTTGCAACTGCCGCCCTTTTTATTGCTCAGGAGCCACACGTGAAAAACACTCTCAAAGCCACGTTAATGTCGGCATTGGTCGGCCTCTCGGCGGGCGAAGCCCTGGCCGCCGATTACAAGAAGAACCCGTTCACCCTCGCCTACGACGGCGCGATCAGCAAGAACGAACCGGGCAAGGTCAACATCCATCCGGTCAGCTACAAGCTCAACGGTCTGGATATCGCCGCCAACGTGTACACCCCGGCCAACTACGACGCGAAGAAGGCCTACCCGACCGTGGTCGTTGCGCACCCCAATGGCGGCGTGAAAGAACAGGTCGCCGGTCTCTATGCCCAACGCCTGGCCGAACAGGGCTACATCACCATCACCGCAGATGCGGCGTATCAGGGTGCCAGTGGTGGTCAGCCGCGCAGCATCGACAAGCCGGCGTATCGCATCGAAGACATTCACGGCATGGCCGACTTCATCAGCCAGTTTGCCGGCGTCGATGACAAGCGTCTCGGCTTGCTCGGCATCTGTGGTGGCGGTGGTTATTCACTGGCGGCAGCACAAACCGACAAACGCTTCAGATCGCTGGCAACGGTAAGCATGTTCAACTCGGGAAGGGTACGTCGCAACGGCTACAACGACTCGCAAATGGACAGCATCCAGCAACGCCTGCAACAGGCGTCAGCAGCCCGTGCGCAAGAAGCGGCCGGCGGCGCGGTGCTGTACTCGGGCGATGCCAACCTCACCGACGAGCAGATCGCCAAACTGCCCTTCGAGCTGTATCGCCAAGGTTACGAGTACTACTGGAAGACCCATGCGCACCCGAACTCGACGTTCAAATACACCACCAGCAGCCTGATGGACCTGATGCGTTTCGACGCCACCGACCATATCGAGCTGATCAACCAGCCGTTGCTGATGATCGCCGGCAGCAAGGCCGACAGCCTGTACATGACGCAGGACGCCTTCCCCAAAGCCACCGGCACCACCGACAAGGAAGTATTCATCCTCGACGGCGCGACGCACATCGAAACCTACTGGGTGCCGCGTTATGTCGATGCGGCGATTGGCAAACTGACCGCGTTCTACGCCCGTACCTTGTAAGCAAGGTTCTTGAGGGTCGCGCATCCGTGTGCAACCTGCTTTCATGGATCAATCCCGCGCCCCTCATGAGAGGTTCTCATCAATGTCCCGCGCCAATCTCAACGACCTGCAAGCCTTCGTGGTCATCGCCCGCGAAGGCAGCTTCACCCGCGCGGCCGCCCAGCTTGGCGTCTCCCAGTCGGCGCTGAGCCACACCATGCGTGCACTGGAAACCCGACTCGGCGTGCGTCTGCTCACTCGAACCACACGCAGCGTGTCGCCGACCGAGGCGGGTCAGCGCCTGTATGAATCCATGGCGCCACGCTTCGACGAGATAGAGCTTGAACTGGCGGCCGTCAGCGAGTTTCGTGACACCCCGGCCGGCAACGTGCGGATCTCGGCGTCAGAACATGCAGCGAACAATATCCTCTGGCCAAAGCTGCTGAAGGTGCTGCCCGACTACCCGGACATCAAGGTGGAAATCACTGTGGACTATGCGCTCTCCGACATTGTCGCGCAGCGCTATGACGCGGGTGTACGACTAGGAGACCAGGTGGCCAAGGACATGATTGCCGTGCCGATCGGCCCGCCTTTGCGCATTGCCGTCGTAGGGTCGCCCGGGTACTTCAAGCAGCGACCGTTCCCAAGGGAGCCCAGTGACCTGGCCACCCATAACTGCATCAACCTGCGTCTGCCAACCCACGGGAGCCTGATGCAGTGGGATTTTGAAAAGGACGGCCATGAGCTCAAGGCTCGCGTCGAGGGCCAGTGGACCTTCAATAGCAGCGTACCGATCCTGCGTGCGGCCGTGGCGGGGTGCGGCCTGGGTTTCCTACCTGAAGACATGGTTGCAAACGACCTGGCCGATGGCTCGCTGTTGCGAGTGCTTGAAGACTGGTGCCAACCCTTCGCGGGATACCATCTCTATTACCCGAATCGTCGTGAACATTCGTCAGCGTTTGGTGTTGTGGTCGAGGCCCTGCGTCACGTGCGCTGAGGCGTCACCCATGCCAACACCCATTGAATCGTTCCAGCGAAGCCTCCAGCCAAGACCAGTGCTACCCTGTGCGCCACCCGGCAGCCAACGCCCTGCCCGCCCCTGCTGCTTCAAAGGAAAATGAGATGGCCAGCATCATCGGATACGTCAAGAAACGCGTGCTGCGCGAAGACTACGAAAACGGCAAGAAACTGCCAAAGGACTGGGAGGTCGCGCGTGACCTCGGGTTCTACACCTCGATCTCGACCACCCAGATCGAAGGCGAGCGCTCGAAGACGCAGATCGAGTTCTCGGCCAGCAAGCTCGACGAACTGCTGGAGGTCGTCAGGGCGGAATACAAGCCAGCAGTCGAGGCGCCACTGCTCAAGAAGCTCAAGGCAAGGCAGAAGAAGGCCAAGGCGCAAGAAGTGTTGATCGCGGAGCTTCAGGCAGAAATCAAAAGCCTGAAACAGAGCCATGCCTCCGAGCTGAAGGATCTCAAGAAGCAACTGGCCGAGCGCGATGCCGCCGTCCTGTCGGAGATCAAACAGCGAGACAAAGCCTGGGAGGACAACATCTATCTCGACCAGGAATTGAAGCAGGCCCAGGCCGACAGGGACCACGCCAGGAGTGAGTACTACGAGGGTGGGCGTGCCTACGAAAACATGAAGGCCTGCCTGCTCTGGGCAAACGAACAGTTGGAGAAGCATGGCATCCTCACGGAGGACGCACCGAGCATCAGGAGCAGCTGGGGCCTGAAAGACGCCATGCCCCGGCCGTTCAAGCCCCATCAGGGTGGGTCGTTTTCGAAGAAGTAGGTCTGCACGGGCGCCACATCTTGTCCAGTAAGTGCTTCGTGAGTGCGCAACGAGTCCGTATCATCACGGACTCCTCGGCGGCTGAAAGCGAACCGCCGCAGCACACCATAAGAAGAAAGACACAGACAGCCCGATGCCGAAATTCCGTGATGCCGTACCCTCCCTGTTCCGGCCGCTGCTGGCCGGCTTGCTGTTGCTGGCCAACCTGGGCACCTGCCTCGCCCTCGACCAATCCCCGACCCGCCCCACCGCCCAATGGGTGGATGAACGCCAGTGCCAGGCCTGCCACCAGCAGCAGGTCGAGCACTGGCAAGGCTCCCACCACCAGCTGGCGATGCAGGAAGCGAACGAGACCAGTGTGCTCGGCGACTTCAACGACGCCCGCTTTTCCAGCGACCGCGAGACCACCCGCTTCTTCCGCCGTGACGGCGGCTTCTGGGTCAACACCCCCGGCATCGACGGCAAGGCCCGCGACTTCCCGGTGCGCTATGCCTTCGGCATCGAGCCGTTGCAGCAGTACCTGGTCGACACCGGCGACGGCCATCTGCAAGCGCTCGGCGTGGCCTGGGATACCCAGGAAAAGCGCTGGTTCCACCTGTACCCCGGCCAGGGCGTGGACTTCAAGAATCCGCTGCACTGGAGCAAGCCGCCGCAGAACGCCAACTTCATGTGCGTCGAGTGCCACACCACCGGTTTCAAGCGTAATTTCAGCACTGCCAGCAATCGCTTCGACAGCCATTGGCAGAGCCTTGGCGTGGGTTGCCAGGCCTGCCATGGCCCGGCGTCCGGGCACCTGGCCTGGACCGCCGGGAAAACCCCGCAGGACCACGCCGGTTTCCAGCAGAGCCTGCGCGGTGGAGACAACCTCAAGGAAGTCGAGACCTGCGCCCGCTGCCATGCCCGCCGCGCGCCATTGGACGATGGCTTCGCCGCTACCGGGCGCCTCCTGGACGACTTCCTGCCCAGCCGCCTGACCCGCGAGCTCTACGAACTGGACGGCAAGATCAAGGACGAGGTGTTCGAATATGGCGCCTTCAGCCAGAGCAAGATGTTCGCCAAGGGCGTGCGCTGCAGCAATTGCCATGAACCGCACAGCACGAAGCTCAGGGCCGAGGGCAACGGCGTCTGCCTGCAATGCCACAACCCCGCGGGCAAGACCGGCATTGCCGGTGTCGACGGCAGCGGCCTCAAGGCCCGCGACTACCAGTCGCCGGAACACCACAAGCACGTGGTCGGCCAGCCGGGATCGCAGTGCGTCGACTGCCATATGCCGGGCAAGTTCTACATGGTCAACGACTGGCGGCATGACCACGGCTTCACCCTCCCGGCGCCGGCCCAGGCCCTGCGCCTGGGGACGCGGGATGCCTGCCTGAGCTGTCACGCCGAGACGCCGGGGCAGAAGATCGCCGAACAGTTCCGTCTCTGGTACGGCGAGCACGACAGCCCCACCCAGCAGTACGCCCGAAGCCTGGAGGCCCTGCGCAGCGGCAAGCCCGGCGCGGCCGAAGGGCTGTTCGAGCAGTTGCGCCGCGACGACCTGCCCGCCGTACGCCGTGCCACATTGCTCGCCGAGTTGCCCAACTACCCGAGCCGTCGCGCCCTGGAGCTGACCGTCCGCGATCTGGGCAACAATGCACCGGAAGTCCGCGTGGCCGCAGTCGAGGCCCTGGCCTCCCTGCTCCCTGCCGAACAGCGCGTGCAGCCACTGGCGCCGCTGCTCAAGGACCCGGTGCGCGGCGTGCGCACCAGTGCCGCCTACGCCTTGTTGCCAGCCCGTGGTGCCGGGCTCGGCGCAGCCTTCGACAAGGCCCTCGACGAATACGAACACGTCCAGTCCAGCCAGCTGGAGCGCGCCGAAGCCAACGTCAACCTGGCGATGCTGTACCGCGCAACCGGTCGCCTGGACAAGGTCGAGCCGGCGCTGCGTGCCGCCATGCAGCGCGATGGCGACTTTATCCCGGCACGGGTGGCGCTGGTGCAATGGCTCGACGCACAGGGCCGTTCCGACGAAGCCCGGGCCGTGCTGGATGAAGGCTTGCAGGGCCACCCCGGGTCCGGGTTGCTGTACCACGCCAAGGGCCTGGCGCTGGCTCGCGCCGGGCAACGGGAGGCGGCGCTGCAGGCACTTCGCGAAGCGGTGCGGCTGGAGCCTGGGAATGTCGGTTTTGCCTATGTGCTGGCAGTGGCCCTGCATGGCCAGCAACAACCGGACGCGGCGATGGCGCAGTTGGCGAAGAGCCTGGAGCAGCATCCCTATGCCCGCGACGTGCGCCTGGCGTTGGTGCAGTATCTGCGCCAGGCGGGCGAGATGGACAAGGCCAGCGCACTGATCGAAGCGTTGCGGGCGATCAATCCGGAAGATCCGTTGTTGCAGCCGCGGTCGTGAGACCGCGGCCCGAAGCATGAGGCGGAACTTGTGGGAGTGAGTTCACCCGCGATGGCAATGGTGAACTCACTACAGCAATCGCGAGTGAACTCGCTCCCACAGGGTCCGTGTCAGCGGTCGGTCAGGCTTGCGAGGCCTCAGCCTCCTTCAGCCAGAGCCCTTCCAGCCAGACATCCCCGGCCTCTTGCGACGCACCGAAGCCAAGGCTCGCCAGTTGCTCCTCCCCGGTCGCCCCGGCCAGTTCAAGCTGCACGATCCCGCCAACATCAAGATCAACCGCCCGCACGACCGTGCTCCCTGCCCCGTCAGTACAGGTCAGGTCGAAGCGACCACTGCCCGCCAGGGTCAAACGACAACCCTGGCGCAGCACGATACTGGCACCCATCTCGATACTGAAGCCGCCATACAGTTGCTCGGCGGTCAGATGCAACAAGCCCTCCTCCTCGCCGATCCCCTTGGCCCGCAGCAACGCCGTCAGGTCGTCGCCCGCCAGCTCGCTACGCAGGTCCCGGGTCTGTTGATCCAGCAGGTCCAGTTGCGCCAACAGGGCGTCACGCAGGCTGGGCAGTTCTTCGTCACGGGACGGGTTGGCAGCAAGCGCCGTCAGCGTGGCCGCAACCCACTCATCGGCCTGCTGCGCCAACTGGCCGGTATAGCCGGCAAGCAGCGCGAACGGCGGTGACACCTGGTCCTTGCCCAACGCCGTCAAGCCGGCCTGTGCCGACAGGTAGGCCGCCACGCCTTGACTGTTCCAGCACAGCCCCAGCACCTGCTCGATCTGCTGGGCGCTGGCCCCGGCCAGGCCGAGGAACAGCGCCAACTGCGAAACCACGCCATCCAGCGCTTTCAGTTCGGCCGCGCAATCCAGCGGGATACGCCGGTTGTAAGCGGCGATCCACTGCTGCTGGACCTGCCGGCAGTCCTCGCCGAGGCTCACGAACAGGCCGTTGTCGCGTTGCACCGAGGTCACCGAGAGCACCCGTTCGTCCTGCACGCTCATCGACACGAGGGGTACCTCTTCACTGCCGTAGCGCATGACCAGCAAGCGCGTCGTGTCACTCCCCGACAAGCGCAGCTCACAGACATTCAAGGCATGGCCCAGGGCGAGCGCACGGCAGAGTTTCTGCAGGCGCCAGTTGCCCGCCGGCGCATCGAACCAGGTCTGCAAGGCGGCGATGTCCTGGTCGCGGCGTTGCGGCTGATCGGTCTCCAGCGTGTCCAGCGCGAGGTCGGTCAGGGCCAGGCGCGGGAAACGGTCGAACATCAGGGGCAGCAAGACCGACGTATCAGTGAGTTGCAGCGACGGCAGGCGCAAGGTCTGGCCGAACTCGCGCACCGTCACCTCGCGGCTGGCGTGCAGCAAGGCCAGCGCAGCGTCGAGGTAGCGGTCGAGCAGGCCAGAGAAGAACGCCTTGTCCTGTTGCAGACCGACCAGGAACTGCCGCGCCCTGGCCACCGGTGTGTCCACCAGTTCCGCCACCGACACCAGCACGCTCAGCGGATTGTCCAACCAGCCCGCGTACCAGCCCTGCAGGTGGAGGAAACGCCGGGTCAGGGGAAAGGCCACCGCCGTCGAGTTCCACACCTTGCTGGAGCGGTCCTGATGATCGGTTTCCTGGGCGGCGTAGTAGAAGGCGAAGCACTCGGCGAAATGGTCGTTGGCCATCACCCGTGCCGCGTTCATCACCTCGCCGTTGTCGAAGCTGGTGAAACACAAGTCGGCCAACGGCCGGGTGACACCGCCGGCCAGCAGCTTGTTGCGGATGCCGCTTTCCAGGCGGTCACGCATGTCCCGCAGGCGCGCGGGGTCATCCTCCAGGGCCACCAGTGTCGGGGTCTTGACACGCTCTCGCTCGGCGTTGGCGATGGTGACGTCGATCTCGTCCAGGTCGGCCAGCAACTGCGTACTCATCAACGCATTGAGACCTTGCAGGTCGGCCTTGAAGCCGAGGTTGGCCAGGTCCATGCGGTTGACCAGATCGTCGTGGCTCCAGACGATGCTGGCCAGCACCTGCTGGGTGGACTCGCGAATTTCCCGGCGGGTCATGCGCAGGCCACTGGCCAGCGCCGCGTCGAGGTGCTCCAGCTGGCGGTTCAGGGACGCGGCCATGTCTTCCAACTGACGCTGCATGCCATCGAAGCGCGCATCGACCTGGTGGCTGAACACGCTCATCTGCCACGACATGCTCTGCAACTGGTCCATGACCTGGTCGAAACGCTGGTTCATCACCTCGTATACCTGGGTGATCTGTTCGGAAATGGCCTTGGCCGCTTCCAGGTACGGGTCCGGTTGCGGATTGAACAGACCGACCAGCGTCATGGTCAGGCTCACCACCGAGGTGATCACGCCAAATACGCCCATCGCCCCGCCCGTGGACAGGGCGCTGGAGATCGACTTGATCGTATCCACCGCAACGATGGCGATGTTGACGCTCAGGTCGAGGTAATCCAGCACCTTGTTGACGGTCTCGTTGTCGCCGAACAGCTTGCTGTTGAGCAGGCGCGTGAACTTGCTCAGCGCCTGTACGCCCTGGAGCACTTCACGGGTGTTGTCCAGGGCGCCATTGAGCTTCTTCAGCGAGGCCTTGCGCTTGGCCAGGGCCTGCATGCGCGGGTCGGCGTTGACGTCGGCGATGCGCTGCTCCTGCATGCGCTCGACATCCTTGCGGCGGTTCTCGACCGCCTTGTAGTTCTTGTTCAGGCTGGTTTTCTTTTCTGCCTGCCATTTCTTGACGTACTGCTGCTTTTGTTCGTCGCTCAGGCTCGGGTCGGGTACCGCACCCGAGTTCTTCGCCGCGAACGCGTACCTGTCCTGGTCCGTATGCAGATCGCCAAACGCTTCCAGCTCGCCCTTGGTGACGGTGATCTGGCGATTGTTGCCGTCGATCTCGATCTTCGCGTAGCGGATCCTCTCGGTCAGCGGGTGCGCGGACTCGACCTTGGCCCGAGTGGCCTCCATGTACCCGGCGAAGGAGTCCTTGCCGGCCTTGGACTTCTCCGCCATCGCCGCGCTGCTGGCCCTGATCCTGGCGATGTAGCTGCGCTTGTCGTCGAGACCCGGTGCTTTCGCGCCTGGTGTGGTCTGTTGCGCGGTGCGGGCACTGGCCGTTTGCCCTGGCATTTGCCAGGCGCCACCGCCGCTGCTCGTTTCGGCAGGCTGTCCGGAAAGGTCGGTAAATGCTCGGCTCGCGGGTGGATCGAAGGCCCAGTTGACCCACGCCAGCGGCTGCCCCAGCGGATCCCGCCGGGGTGCCCAAGGGGCGTCTGCGTAGCGGGCGAGGAAGTCGGCCGCCTGGGTCTGGGTCATGACCGGACGCACGGTGGCCACCAGCAATTGCCGCAAGGCCCGATGGGCGCTGTCGGCAGCTTCGTCGGGAATATCGGCGTCCGACTGCTGAGAGGTTCCGGCCGTACAAGCGCTGACCAGGTCCGCCAGCGCCGGGCTCCACAGCCTCAGTTGCGCGGCCATGGGTGCCGCAGCACGAGGGTAGAGGGTCAGGAAGTCGATGGTGGCGGCGGGCAGGTCCGCAGCCACCAGATCGGCCTTGAGGATCAGCAGGTCGCCAGGCTGCGGCGCCGCCAGCTCGGCGAATTGCTCCAGCAGTTGCTTGCGCTGCAGCGCCAGCAAGGGCTGTTGCAGCGCCTGGTCGAGGATCCCTTGCAGCACCTCGATGCCTTTCTCATAGACAGCCTGGCCATAGTGCCCTTCCCCGCCCAGGTCCGACTTGACCCGGCGGCTGGCATTACGCACTGCGTCCAGCGCGGCGGGGTCTGTCTCGCCCAGTGGGCCGAGGGCCTGGCACAGGCTTGCATCGTCGAAGAAGCTGCGCCCGTGCAGGGGCTCCACCGCCGCCACTACCTGCGGGCATTCCTGGCGCAGCTCGGCCAGGCAGTCATCGTCGATCTCGAAGTGCGACAGCAGGTTCTGCAACTGCCTGGCCAGGTCCGGCACCAGCAGGTACACCCCGATCGCCATGCGCCCGGTCAGCATCGGGTAACCCAGCAGCAGGTCATGCCAGTCACCCGGCAGTTGCGTCAGATCGAAGCCGGGCTTGAGCCGGGCGATACGGTTTTCCGCCGGCAGCGCGGCGATCAGCGAAGCCGGCAGCAGTTCGGCGAACAGTTCGGCATCGAACAATTGTCCGTGACTGACGGCGTGCTCGGTCTGCCACAGCGGCGCACCCGCGCTCAGCAGCATTGCCGTGGCCTCGGGCCGCTTGGCGCGCATGGCCTCGGCCAGCACGGTTTTGTCGCTACCGGGCTGCCACAGGTCGACCGGTGCACCGCTGGCAAGCGTCTGCTCCAGGTTGCTGGCGTGGCTGCCCTTGGCCAGCCAGTGCAGTGCGGTCAGGCCGTCCTTGTCGGTGACCTGCCACGGCGTGCAGCGCGCCGCCTGCACCCGCGGCCAGCCGGGGAACGTCAGGCGTTGCAAGCGCTGCCCCTGGGCCACCAGCAAGTTGCCGTCGTCGAGCAGGCCCAGGGCAGTGGCCTGCGGTACCGTCAGTTGCTGGATCACCTCGTAGCCATGGGTGGCCGGGTTGGCCTGCCACAGCATCAGGCGCTGGCGGTCGAGAGAGGCAAAACCGCCGCTGGGCAGGACCCTCATGTCCAGCCACTCGCGGGGGCCGCCACTCCAGGACAGGGCTGTCACTTCCAGTCGCTGGAGCTGCCCGTCCTGGCGCAGCACCTGCCAGAGTTGCAGCGCCCCGTCGGGCAGCCAGGCCAGCAGGCGTCCGTCCGGCAGCAACTGGAGCTGGTAAGGCGTCGCAAGGGTCGCGGCCAGGCTCAAGGGTCGCAAGGCAGCCGCGCCGTCCTGCCAGAGGAACGCCTCGCCGTCGTTGCTGACCAGCAGCAACTGTCCACCGACCAGAGGCGCCAGCGCGGTGAGATACCCGGGATGATCGACCCGATGGGTCTGCTCGAAGCCCGCGGCGTCCAGACGCCAGACCAGCAAGCGCTGGCCCTGCAACACCGCCACCCGGTTCGGGCCGGCGCTGGTCATGGCATGGATGCCGCTGGCCAGTTCGGTCTCCACCTGACACTGGCCATCCTGCAAGTGCACGACCAGCACGCGGCCATCACCGCGACAGACAAGCAGACGGCCGTCATTCAATGGCAGCGTCATGCAGCGGGCCACGGGCGCCTCGGCAAAGGCCAGGGTGCGCTGGGTAAGGAAGCCCTGGTCCTGCACGGCCAGCAAGCGCAGGCCGTTGGCGTCGATGGCAGCGATGCTGCCGCCCGGCAAGCTGGCCAGCGCCTCGATCGACTGGCCACCCAGGTCCGTCACCTGGCTGACCGGCGTTGCGCCGTATTCCACCACCTGGTTGGCCAGCACCGGCGCCACCAGCGGTTCGTTGGCACGCGCGGCGACCAGCCACGGATCCTGCTCGTCCTCGCGCAAGCGGGCGACGGCCGGGTGGCATTGGCGCAACTCGTCGGAGACCGCGGCGATCAGCGAGTCCTTGTGCGTCGTCGGCATATCGTCGGACAGGTCCCAGATCATCACGCCACCCAACTGTTCCTCCAGCACCCGGCGGACCTTCTCGCGCAGGGAACGCGGATCGTCGTAGGTCAGCGATATGCCGCTGAGGCTGCTGTAGGCAAAGGGCGCACGGGCGATCGGGTCGAGGGCGCTGACGAACTTCAGGCCGGGCCAGCCAATGGCGGGTTTGCCAGCCTCTTCGGCCCGGTAGCCACCGGCCTCGCGCATGGCGACGATCTCGCGGTACTGCGGTTCACCCGGCTCGGCGCGCGCCAGCACCGGGCATCGCAGCCCCTGGTTGGTGTCATCGATCCCGTCGACCCGGACCGCACGGCCATAGCCGGCCAGTCCCAGGGTCAGCTGGCGCCGCGTCAGGCAGTTGCGCGCCACCAGATGGAGGAATATCCGCAACGTCTCGTTGACGCAGAAGGTCTTCTCGATCCTTGGCTCGACCTCGTGCCCGGCTGCCGAATCCGGCGTGTCCAGCGGTGCGTTGAACCAGGACAGCTTCGTCGTGTCCCAACCGCCGTGGTAGTCGTAGCTCATCACATTGACGTGATCGATCAGTTCGCCAACCTTGCGCCACTGATCCTCGTTCAGCTGGCTGATGTTGCCCGAGCCGCCGGGCGCGGCGATGGCCAACTGCTTGTCGCCCAGGGCCGTGCGCAGGTCTTTCAACATGTCGACGTAGCCTTGGCCATCGACGACCTTCGGATACTCCCAGTCCACCTCGAAGCCATCGAAGCCCAAGGCGTTGATGGCCGTGGCCGCCGATCTCGCGAAACGTTCGCGTTGCCCGGGATTGCGAGAGACCTGCCGGAAGCGGTTGGCGAACGGCGCGATATCCGACTGCGCACCGAAGGCCTTGCCCAGCAGCGACATGAGTTCCAGATCGGCGTCCAGGGTCAACGAGTCGTTCTCGTTATTGCCAAGGTCGAGGACCCGCCCCTGCAACGACGCACCATGCTTGAGCAGCCAGGTATACAGGCCGCGAGTGCTCGCGCCGTCGTCGAACAGGCCTTGCGGGTCTCGTTCCACGTCGGCGTAGGGTGATACTTCCCGGTCGATCCGCAAGGTCCGGGTAGTGCCGTAGCCGGGTGAGCCGGAGGGCGGGTTGTAGTGGACCTCCCACTGATTCTGCTGCACCAGCTGGACGATCATGAAACTGCCGTCCGGGGAGGCGCCGTTGCTCGGGAAACTCGAAGCGGTGTTGAAGTACAGGTTCGGGCTCTTCGGCCAGCCACCCACGATCAGCGACACCTGCAGGTCGGGGTTCAACTGCTTGAGGAACTGCAGCCCGGCCATCTGGAAGTTGTCCGACCATTCATCGCTGCTGCACAGGCTGCCATCGTCCTGCACGCTCATCATGCCGTAGGAAATGCAGTTGACATGGTCGACCGGGATATCGGTGACGAAGTAGTCGCGCTGGTACATGAAGTAGTTGGCGTAGTAGCCCACGAAGCGGCGTGTCAGGTCGGCCGAGCGGGCCTTGTCCGCCGTGCTGCGGTCCAGCACGCGGGGCTCGCCGTTTTCCTTGCGCAGGATCAGTTGTTCCAGGGCCAGTTCGCGCAGGGGCGGCGGGTTCAACGTTGCGCGAACGTAGGCGATGCCCTTCAGGCCGGCGGTATCGATATCCGGCCGCACGAACACCCTGGGCAGGCATTGCACGCCCGCGATCGGCGAACGCATGGGCAAGCCGTCGAAGGAGTTGGCGTAGGAAAGCGCGACCTGTTCGTAGGGGCCTATCTCCACGGCGTCCTTGTAGGTCCAGCAGAGCAGGTAGTGGTCGCCTCTGTCCAACCGCAGGCCTTGGCCCTGGCCCAGGCGGCCCCAGGGGCAGAAATAGTCGTCGTACAGCGTCTCCACATCGGGCGCTGCCTTTGCGGTGACATCCGGGCTGCCCTTGAAGCGAGAGCGCAGGTAGGCAAGCTTCTGGTCATTCTCGATCGTGGCGATCGAGCCCCCCGGGAGCAGCAGCCACACGCCCGTCTCCTCGGTCAGGTTGCGCGGCGTGCCCGTGCCGACGAAGACGTTGGTCTGCACCTGCAGCTCTTTGAGCCTGAACGGCGACTTGCCATTGTTGTAGAGGTACAGGGTATCGACGCCTCTGTTCTTCTCGAACAGGAACTGCAATCCGTCGCTGTCTTTTTCTTGCATGTCATGCTCCTGCGGCCACGCGTCACGGGTCATCAAAGGTCGTGCCCCGACGACACTCGGCGGGGCGAAATCGGAAAGCGAAATGCGGAACGACTGAAGGGAATCAGGGATACCAGCGGCACCCGGCGGGACAGTAGCAAAATGACTTCATTGACACCAAATATTGGCGCACAAGGTATTGATGCGGGTCATGGCCATTCGTCGGCAGCGCCGGACCGGGCTGGCGGCTGCCTTCGCGGGATCACATTACTTACACAGCCTGACCATCACCAGGTCCCGGTGGATGTCGGCACCGCACTGAAAACGGGTTTCACCCACGACGACAAACCCGTTGCGCTGGTAGAAGGCAATCGCCCTGGCATTCTGGTCGTTTACCGTCAGTCGCAGAGGCAGCGCCGTCCCTTCGAGCGTCGCGCCCATCAGGTACTGCGCCACACCGCTGCCATGCTGCTGCGCCGCGACATAGCAGCGCTTCAGTTCCGCGATGTCATCGGCCAGGGCGACGCCCAGCCGTTCCGGCGCGTAGTCGACGACGCTGAAGCCGCAGACCTGCCCTGCCACCTCCACCACCCGCAGCGCCTGGGACGCATCACCCAGCAAGTGATGGAAGCACGCCGGCGTCAGGTGCTCGTCGATATAGCGTTGCAACTCCTCTTCGGGCGTATCCGCCGGGCAAGCCAGGGCGAAGGTTTCCCGGGCGATTCGGCTGATGGCGGCACAATCGTCCGGCGTTGCTGAACGGACATTCATTCCTCGCTCCTTGAGTGATGTTCACGGCATCGAAGCAGCTTGAGATCATCCAGGCAGGCGCTGGTCGCTCACGCCTTTGCCTTGAAAGGCCTTTACTGCCCGGTTGAAAAACAAATAGTGAGCGACTGCCGCCAGTAGCACTGCCGTAATCACCAGTACAACACTCAAGACAGTACTGTGATCCACCACGCCAACAGCCTCCCCGATGGTTCTCTGGGCTCCATAGGCGTAAACGAGCGCCAGGAGATTGCAGGCAATCGCACTTCCGTGAAAGACGAAGAGCGATAACACCAGCAACAGCATCATGGGTACCAGGTCTGCGGGCGGCCAGCCAACGACGACGGAAAACAGTGCGCAGGCTAGCTGCACGATCAGGATCGATAGAAGAATGGGTGGACGCTTGTTCATGCCTGCTTGCCTACGCCACCCCGTTGCGCCCATGCAACATGAAGCCGGCACGCTCGCTCAGCCTGTCGTAATAGGCCTCCACCGCAGCCAGGCGCGGATGCTCGAATGGCGTCCCGAACCAGCGATTCACGGAAAGGCCGACGGGTATATCCGCCAGGGTGAAGCGCTCGCCCGCCACATACCCACCTGTCCTGGCCAGCTGACGGTCGAGAATCCCCATGAACCGGGTCCAGTCCGCGATCCCGGCTGCAAGCGCCTTGGCATCCTGATGCGCGGGCGACTGCCGCACCAGCGACATGAACGGGTAGCTCCACGAGCGATTGAGATCCGAGGCCTGCCAGTCGATCCATTGATCGATCCGCGCCCGTGCTTTCGCGTCCACAGGGTAGATCCCCGTGCCGCCATACTGGTTCGCCAGGTAGCGAACGATGGTGTTGGACTCCCACAGGATGAAGTCGCCGTCCTGGATGACAGGAATCATGGCGTTGGGGTTCAGGGCCAGGAAGTCGGGAGCGTCGGTCGGCTGGAAACCGCTGCCCCAGTCCTCGCGCTCGAAGGGAATGCCCAGTTCGACGCAGGTCCACAGTACCTTGCGCACGTTGATGGACGAGGCTCTGCCCAATATCCGTATCATCTTGTGTCATCCTTGATTGCGAAGCGCCATCCTCCATCGCGCTGCAATCGCGGTCAAGTCGTGAGTCATCGCCCGTCACCTACGCCATAACGCTTTAGAGAGAGCCATGGAATGCCACTGAGTCGCCGGAATGACCTTGTCTGTTCGCTGCTGTTGATCGCTGCACTTTTTCTTTTCGTCTGCCTGACCGGCGACACGCTGTACATCGGTGCCTGGTACTTCCTCGCCATCCCCCTGGCAACCCTGCTACCGGGCCTGATCTGGCGCACGCCTGCGCTGTTCCTCAGCGGCAGCGCGATTGCCGCGATTACCTCGCTGCTGTCCTACATGGCGGTCATGGCCAACCTGAAACAGCCGGAGGGACTGTTAGTACTCGGCCACTTGTTCTCCGCCCCCGGCCTGCTGGCAGGTGCTGCGTTTGCGGCCTGGTTGCTGAGGTCGCGGGTCAGGGTGACGTTGCCCTGGCTGGTAGCCGGCACAGGTTTTCTTGCCGCGGCGCTGGGGTTCCTGGCTGCGCAGTTGCTGGTTTGCTCCAGCGTGATGTACTGCGGTGCTCTGTCGTGGTGGGCATGAAGGGCACCGTGGCACACGCGCCCGAAACATCGTCCGGGCGGACCAGGAATTCACCGAATCTAATCCGAACGGCTGTATTTCAGCGCCGCCGCGCGCCGTAACATGGCCCGCCATATGCCACTGGGAGTTGGGTCATGAAGCAGAACCGGATGCACCGAATCGCCGTTCCCCTCATCTGTAGCTGGCTGCTGGCGCCCGCCAGCGCCTTCAGCAACCAGACCTTCCCCGACGCCCAGGCCAGCGACCCGGCCAGAATGGCCTGGATGGTCGGCTCGCCCCCGCCGCCCGAGCGCCAGATCCGCTTCGACGACGGCAGCTACTTCCGCTTCCCGCAGATGCGCTGGAGCGTCGCCAACTTCCGCCAGCTGATGCCCACCATCAACGTCTCCCGCGGCCTGGGCGCCCCGTCCCCGCTGGAATCGGCGCTGGATGCCGGGATCGACAAGGTCAGCTTCGTACCCCTCGGCAGTACCACGCCGATGACCTGGCAGGACGCGCTGCAGGCCAACTACACCGACGGCATCGTCGTGCTGCACAAGGGCCGGGTGGTGTACGAGCGCTACTTCGGCGTGCTCACGCCCCAGGGCCAGCATGCCGGCATGTCGATCACCAAGACCTTCACCGGCACCCTCGCCGCCACCCTGGTGGCCGAGGGCACGCTGGACCCGGAGCGCAAGGTGGTCGACTACGTGCCCGAGCTGGGCAAGTCGGCCTTCGGCAGCGCCACCGTGCGCCAGTTGATGGACATGACCACCGGCATCCGCTTCAGCGAGAACTACGCCGATCCCAAGGCTGAAGTCTGGGCCCACGCCGCCGCCGGCAATCCGCTGCCCAAGCCGAAGGACTACACCGGCCCGCGCTCCTACTACGAATTCCTGCAGACCGTGCAGGCCGAAGGCGTCCATGGTGAAGCCTTCCATTACCGCACCGCCAATGCCGACGCCCTGGGCTGGGTGCTGGCGCGGGCCAGCGGCAAGAACGTCGCTCAACTGCTCAGCGAGCGGATCTGGAGCAAGCTCGGCGCCGAGCAGGACGCCTACATGACCGTGGACTCCACCGGTACCCCGTTCGCCGGCGGCGGCCTGAATGCCGGCCTGCGCGACCTCGCCCGCTTCGGCGAAATGATCCGCGACGACGGGCGCTACAACGGCCAGCAGGTCCTGCCCAAGGCGGCCATCGACGATATCCGTCGGGGTGGCAGCCAGGAGGCTTTCGTCAACGCAGGGTATCCACTGCTGAAAGGCTGGAGCTATCGCGACATGTGGTGGCACAGCCATAACGAGCATGGGGCGTTCATGGCGCGGGGGGTGTTCGGGCAGTCGTTGTATGTCGATCCGAAGGCGGAGATGGTGATTGCTCGGTTTGCCAGTCATCCAGTGGCGGCGAATGCGGCGAACGATGTCACGTCGTTGCCGGCTTATGCCGCCGTGGCCGAGTACCTGATGGCACGTTGAGAGGCACTCCACCCTGTGGGAGCGGGTTCACCCGCGATGACGTCGGCGAATCCACTACCGTAATCGCGGCGGTCCGGCGTCCCGGTAAACCCGCTCCCACAAGGCCAGCTAAATCAACGGGTTATGTATTGCTCCATGACTTCTAGAGGCGAAATCCGAAAAGCCTGGTCTGGCTATTGATGGACGCTTTGGCGCGCTGTTCGGAAATCTCGGTCAGCACCGGCTCGCTGTCGGCGGTATGCAGGTAAAGGAACCAGCGATCCGGTGGCGCGTGAAGGATGCGCTGGACCTCGAACGGCCGGTTGTCGAACCTGTCGAGCCGACCGAGCCTGGTGAGGTCCTGGAGTACCTGGGCCTGTTCCAGGCCGTGCCGTGAAAGGGTCCGGGCGAAACCGGCGTCGATGCTGGCCTGGCTGCGACGCCGATAAGCCGCCTTTGCGCGTTTCTTCCAGAAAACCATGGCCACGCTCAGCGTCGTGATGATCAGCCAGAGAGTGAGGCCGCTCCAATCCTGGGAGTCCATGGGCGCACCATTCGTTGGTTGGGTTATGGGTCAGGCCACGTGGCAAGGATGGTCAGGGCATTCATCTCCGTCAAACTGGCGGGGAGGTTTTAGGCATTGTCCAAAGCGCAGAGCCCGTATTTCCGTACCAACACTTTTGTGTTCAGATCAGCCGCTCGCCTCAGATTGCCCTTCCCTTTCAAGCAAGGACGCACCTTCCATGAACAACGCCTTGTCGCTGCTACACGACCGCCTGCACAACCGCCGTTTCGCCGTCGCCGCCAATGCCAGCGGCCTCTCCGGCACGGGCACGGTGTTCCATTACCAGGTCGACGGGGACGGGATCTCCAGTACCTACCAGGGTGGACGGATCCGGATTGGCACCCAGGTTGGCCGGGTAACCGGGCCGGACAGCATCGAGTTGCTGTTCCAGTGCCTGACCACGGAAGGTGAAATGCTCGCGGGTTGGTCGCGAGGCAAGGTGGGTGTCGATGAAGCCGGGCGTACGACGCTGAGCTTTGTCTGGGGCTGGTTGTCGGGCGCCTCGGGCGGTGGTGAATCGAGTTACGTGGAGATCGAAGGCTAGCGAGGCGAACCGGCCTTCCCAGGCGAACAGTCCCGTACCCTTGCCTATCATTTCCTGACTGAACCTGCCGGAATTACTTACAAAACCTCTCCGAAATCCGACTTTCATGTAGGCAATTTCCCAAGCATACTTTTCCGCCTTTTCAGCCGTTGCGCTCCTGGAAACGGGCACCTAGTCTTCGCCGGCCGCTGTGGTTTGGCGGCAGGGTTTGGTAGCCCTCAGTCTCCTCCGGTGTGCAATCGTCCATCACTTTCAGCCGTCTTGTTCGGCTGTGCTGTGTCATGGCGGCTGTGCGCGGGGCGCTTTCGAGCGCGCCGGGTTTCTGGAGACCGGTCTACCAACCCACGTACAGCCGCCACCCTCGTTTGGTAGCGAAAGGTGTCGGCCCTCATTTCTCCAGAGAGGTACACCATGAAGAAGATCGTTCCCGACCCGCCTGCAGCAATCCTCACTACCGCCCACACCCACTTCGGCTCCTGCAACGGCACCCACGCACCACTCTTTACCGTCTGCGAGGGCTTGAGCCTGGAAGACGCTCTGGTGCATGTCACGTCGTCTCTGATGTCAGCCTACGAAACCAACTTCCAGGTCTGCGAAACAGGAACGAAGTCCATACAGGGCCTGGCCTGGGCGACCCAGCATTCGCTGGAGATAGCGCTTGCGGTAATTGAATCATTGTTGAAGAAGAACAACGAAACCTGACCTCTCCGCCCATTAAACCGGGCCGCCCACGCGGCCCCTCGACATTGGATCATGGCATTGCGACACTACGGACCGTCGATGCAAAGGATCCCGCGCCATGGAAAGCAAGCCCACCCTCAAGACAGCCCGCCTGTTGCTCACACTGCTCCAGCTCGAAGATGCCCCTGCCATCCAGCAGCTGTTTCCCCATTGGGAAGTCGTCCGTCAGCGGCGCCGCATTATGAAATGCATCATTGGCCTTAAATTGACACTCATCAGTTCGAGTCAAAAAAATGATTGACACGCCAGATAGCACGCTAGAAAACCTGATCACCGACCCACGCTTGGCCAAGCTCTGCGACATACAAAGAACCGGAGATGAATTGCTGGATGTAATTCGTCTATCGGAAAACCAGCACTCGGATATCCTGGCCTGGATGTTCGATCCCCGCGAGGGGCATGGCCAAGGCGAGGAGATACTGAAGGATCTCTTGGTCCAAGCGTCCGTCCTAGCCAATTCTGGTGAAAGTGGTCTAGATGGCAGAAGCAGTACCTCGCGCTTCTTCAAGACCTGGACACCTTCGAAAATACGCACGACTGGATTCGGCTCAGCCTTCACCGCCCGCGAGCTTGGCATGAAAGCGAGTGATCGCGTCGACCTGTTCGTGATCGACTCCCAGAACAAGTTCATCCTGGCTGTTGAGAACAAGGCTGGTCTCTCCCACACAGAAGAACAACTCGAGCGCTACCGCAACCATCTCAACGAGGTGGTGGCCAACAATCCCCGGCTGAAGGAATACGCCCAAGTTTATATTGCGCTTGATCGGGAGTCGGCAGGGGACTTTGCCGAAGCAGCCCCCGCATCCAGCTACTGGTTGCACATGGGTTATGGGTGGCTCAAGGCCTCGGCACAGCGCGCCTTACGTCATGTAGAAAGAGGCAACGCTGCTGCACGAATGGTGGTTGCCTACGCCAATCGGCAAACCGACTGGGAAGATCCGGAAAACGCTGTATGCATGCGACTCTGCGCTGAGTTGCACCACACTTATCCCGAGACGATCACGCAGCTGATCGATACCAACTTGGGTCGGATTGAAAAAGACTGGCTGTCTAGCCGTACAGACGACCCAGCCCTGCTGTTCGCCCTGCAGAACAAAAGCGCCATCGCACTGCTAAGGGCGACCAAGGGGATGGCATCAGTGAAGTCCGAACTCATGCACAAGCTGGGCATCCGGAGCGAACACATTTCAAGCAAGCGCACCCGCTTGTACCTATTCCCTTCCAGTTGCGAGGCGTTCCTGGGGGACGACTGGCCGGTTTACCTGACATTGAAATACGCCGAGTCTTCCACCTCAAAATACGACCTGACGTTGATGTGGAACGCCGAATTGGCGAACGATGATTTCGAAGCCGAGCACCTACGGAGACTTCTGAGCTCGTTCAATCCGCAGTTCGAGAAACACGGTGCAAGCCGCGCCCGCAGAGTGAAAATTGCGTCCGATTCCTCATTCACCGAGTCCTTATCGGCCATCAAAAAGATAATCGAGGACATCGGGGACGCCAGAAACCGTATCCCCTTCATACGGAACCAGCCTGCTTGAGTCGCCAGCGACGCGCGAGCGGCGCCCACTTCACACACTACTGCTGGAACGTACGAAGACCCATTGGAAACTCTCGAAAGACCGGCTTAAATGCTCGTCGCGAACAACAATCGTTCGTATCAACCAAGGATAGGTTTTCTATGTCGCTGCTCAGCTACATCCCACCAAGGTACTACCTCTTCAGAAACCCGAGTCTGGAGGCATGATGGGCTGCATATTCTGCGATATCGTCGCTGGCAAGGCACCGGTGCATATCATCTGGGAAGATTCCGAGCACCTGGCCTTCTTGTCCATCTTCCCCAATACCCCGGGCTTCAGCGTTGTCATTCCCAAGCAACATCATCCGAGTTACGCCTTTTCAGTCGACGATGAGGTGTTGTGCCGGCTCACCAAGGCGGCCAAGCAAGTGGCGCTTCGGCTGGATGCGGCGCTGGATGGCGTCGCCAGGACGGCGATGGTTTTCGAAGGCTATGGCGTTGATCATTTGCATGCAAAGCTCTTCCCAATGCATGGGACGGGCGATAGCTCCTCGTTCAAAAAGATCAACTCGGATATGAACAAGTACTTCAGCAAATATGAAGGGTACGTTTCGTCCCACGACTACGAGCGGGCAGATGACCGTGAACTGGCCGCGTTGGCCGAGCAGATAAGAGGTCCCCAGAACCGCTGATAGGAGGACAAACAGCCTTCTTCAACCTGTTGCCTGATCGGCAGATTGCTCGGCAGTTTCACCACTGCCGAGCAGCCCATTACAGGCAATTTCCTCAGCCCATCTCGAATAGATTGCCGGCCCTGGGTGAAAACCATCTTCGGCCATCAGTTCTCCCATCCCCCCCGCCATTGCGAGTTGCTGCTGCAACACCACCCTTGCATCACCACGCTGCGCAATGAGCTCCGCCAGACGGGCATTGAACAGCATTGCTCGACGCCCAAGGAACCAGCGCAGCGGTTGTGGCAACGCCGGGAAGGCATGCATCGGGGGAACCGGGCAAAGAATGATCCTGCCGGTAGCGAACCGGTCTTTCAGCAGATCGATCAGTCGCGTTTGAGCGTTGACCCAGTCAGCGACACGCATACCGCCAGTGACATCGTTCACCCCAAGCGATACCACGGCGACGTCAAAGGATTCCTCCGCCGTATCTTCCAACAGACGTAACGCCTCCAGCGTGCCGATACCCGTCCTGGCGATGAGTCGCCAATGGACCTGACAGGTGCCTCGCAAGCGAGACACCAACTGCCCCGTCAGCGCATCACGCTGATGGGCAACGCCGACACCGGCGGCGGCGGAGTCACCGATAACAAGCAGACGCAGCTGCCTGCCATGGCCCTCACACCCCTGACGATCACCTTGAGCTTCAGGCAGCATCGGCGTTTTCCAGCGGACGTACCGACCCTGCATCAGCAGCAGCGGCGCCAACGTGATCTTGAGGATCATTTCGGACATCGGACGACAGCCTTGTGGGAAAACACTGGCACGAGCATAGCCCAGGATCTCTGTGCCTCGGTTACGCCAGGATCACGAATGACAGTAGCGAAAGCTTGGTTCCTACCGCGACGAACGAATAACCCAATCACTGCCCTCCGAATCCCTGAAAAAATCCACTGCCTTCATCTACAGCACCTCTGCGAGATCCAACTTTCATGCAGGCAATTTCCCAAACATACTTTTCCGCCTGTTCAGCCGTTGCACTCCTGGAAACGGGCACCTAACCTTCGCCGGTCGCTGTGGTTTGGCGGCTGTGCGCGGGGCGCCTTCGTGCGCGCCGGGTTCTCCGACCGGTCTACCAACCCACGTACAGGCGCCACCCTTCGTTTGGTAGCGACAGGTGTCGGTCCGCTTCTTTGGGAGGCACAGAATCCTGACCTCACCGCCCATCAAACCGGGCCGTCCAAGCGGCCCCTCGACATTGGCCCATGGCATTGCGACACTACGGACCGTCAATGCAAAGGATCCCGCGCCATGGAAAGCACGCCCATCCTCAAGACAGCCCGTCTGCTACTCACCCCGCTCCAGCTCGAAGATGCCCCTGCCATCCAGCAGCTGTTCCCCCACTGGGACGTCGTCCGTTATCTCGATAGCCGTGTGCCCTGGCCCTACCCGGACGAAGGCGCGCTGACCTATGTCCGCGATATCGCCCTCCCGGCGATCGCTGCGGGGCGTGAATGGCACTGGATGATCCGTCTCGCCGCCGAACCTGCGCAGCGGATCGGCAGCATCTGTCTGTACGACGAACCGGGCAACAACCGCGGGTTCTGGCTGGCGCCACGATGGCAGGGCCAAGGCTATATCCGCGAGGCGTGCGAGGTGGTCAATGGGTTCTGGTTCGAAACCCTGGGGCGATCGGTGATGCAGGTCCCGAAGGCGGTCGAGAACGAAGCTTCGCGCAAGGTTTCACTGCGTGAGGGGATGCGTTTGGTGGGGACGCAGGAGGGGCGGTTCGTTTCCGGTCCGATGCGCAAGGAAATATGGGAAATGAGTCGAGCAGACTGGTACGAAATGTAGTCGAGCGATTTTTTAAAACGGAAGGAGATTCATGAAATGGATATTTCCAAAGGCATTCCCTTGGCGAGCACGCCACGCAGCATTGCAGACTTGAATCTTGCGCCGGTCAAACCGAACGCCAGCTTTGCCCATGACCTGAAGGCCGCGACCGAAGCGCTGCGTAAAGCGGAAGCAGTGGAACGAGGCATAGGTCGCCTTGAAAGCGATAACGCGCCCCACAATGCGCTCAACGTGGTCATGAAGGGCGATCAGTTGGTGGCGACAATCTACAAGTCTGGCGCGGTAGCCTTTACCGACCAATACGCCGCGCAGCTGAAAAACCTGAATCTCTCTGGTGACAGCTCCAGTCAACCGGGTTCGGTGCGGGCCGCGATGATGGCGAAGGCTGTGGGCGGAGAAGTCCTCGAGGTAAACAGATCTTCCCCTGCGTCCTGATAGCCTGCCTGACAGCGGGCCGCTACCGGCCCGCACATAGAAACCTGACAGTCCCACGCGTACTGTCCTTGGCCTCTCCCCCACACAAGGCCGCCCGCGGCTCCATCGCCAAAGGGCGGACGCCGGTTCACCAGCTACGCTCAAACCAGAAAAATCCCGACAACCCACGTCGGTTTTTCAACATTCGACCTTTGAACTATCTGGTTAATTAGCTAGCTAAGCGTATAATCGCCTCCGCATTCACACAGCGAGATACCCGGCATGACCCCTCAACCTCAGGCCTCTGGCCTAAGCAAACTCATCCTGATCGGGCTGGGCATGATCGTCGCCCTGCTCGGCCTGGCCCTGGCCGCAGGCGGCGTGCGCCTGACCAGCCTCGGCGGCAGTTGGTACTTCCTGGTCGGCGGCGTGGCCATGGCCCTCGCCGGCATCCTGATCGCCCTGCGCAAGCCGGCCGGCGCCTGGCTCTACGCGGTGTTCCTGGTCGGCACCGCGGTGTGGGCCCTGGCCGACACCGACCGCAGCTTCTGGCCGATGTTCTCGCGGCTGTTCATGTTCAGCGTGATCGGCGTGGTGGTGGCATTGGTCTACCCGACGCTCAAGCGCGCCGCTGGCGCCAGCGCCGGTCGCGGTGCCTACGGCGTTGCCGGGGTGCTGGCAATCGCCGCGGCCGTGACGGTGGTCAACATGTTCCTGCCTCACCCGAGCGTGCCGGCCACCGGCAAGGGCCCGGGCCTGACCAAGGTCGACCCGGCCAACGCCCAGAAAGACTGGGCCCACTACGGCAACACCGAGGGCGGCAGCCGCTTCGCCGCGCTGGACCAGATCAACCGTGACACGGTGAACAAGCTGCAGGTGGCCTGGACCTACCACACCGGCGACGTCGCCCTCAGCGACGGCAACGGCGCGGAAGACCAGCTGACCCCGCTGCAGATCGGCAACAAGGTGTTCATCTGCACCCCGCACAACAACCTCATCGCGCTGGACGCCGACAGCGGCAAGGAGCTGTGGAAGAACCCGATCAACGCCCAGTCCAAGGTCTGGCAGCGTTGCCGGGGCATGGCCTACTTCGATGCCACCCAGCCGGTGGTGCAGCCAAGCCAGCCGAACAGCTCGGCGGTGATCGCCGCCAGCGTACCGGCCGGCGCCAACTGCCAGCGTCGCCTGCTGACCAACACCATCGACGCCCGCCTGATCGCGGTGGACGCCGACACCGGCGAGTTCTGCCAGGGCTTCGGCAACAACGGCCAGGTCGACCTGAAAGCCGGCCTCGGTGAAGTGCCGGACTCCTACTACCAGCTGTCCTCGGCCCCGCTGATGGCCGGCACCACCGTGGTGGTCGGCGGCCGTGTCGCCGACAACGTGCAGACCGACATGCCCGGCGGCGTGATCCGCGGCTTCGATGTCATCACCGGCGCCATGCGCTGGGCCTTCGACCCGGGCAACCCGGCAGACAAGCAGGCGCCAGCCGACGGCAGCAGCTACGTGCGCAGCACGCCGAACAGCTGGGCGCCGATGTCCTACGACCCGGCGATGAACACCGTGTTCCTGCCGATGGGCAGCTCGTCCACCGACATCTACGGTGCCGAGCGCACCGCGCTGAACCACAAGTACGGCGCCTCGGTGCTCGCCGTCGACGCCAGCACCGGCGCCGAGAAGTGGGTCTACCAGACCGTGCACAACGACCTCTGGGACTTCGACCTGCCGATGCAGCCGAGCCTGATCGACTTCACCAAGGATGACGGCAGCAGCGTCCCCGCCCTGGTGATCGGCACCAAGGCCGGGCAGATCTTCGTCCTGGACCGTGCCACCGGGCAGCCGCTGACCAAGGTCGAGGAAGTCCCGGTCAAGGCCGCCGGCATCCCCAACGAGCAATACTCGCCGACCCAGCCGAAGTCCGTGGGCATGCCGCAGATCGGCGCGCAGACCCTGACCGAGTCGGACATGTGGGGCGCCACCCCGTATGACCAGCTGCTGTGCCGCATCGACTTCAAGAAGATGCGCTACGACGGCCTGTACACCGCGCCGGGCACCGACCTGTCGCTGAGCTTCCCGGGCTCCCTCGGCGGGATGAACTGGGGCAGCCTGTCCACCGACCCGGTGCATGGCTTCATCTTCGTCAACGACATGCGCCTGGGCCTGTGGATCCAGATGATCCCGTCGGCGAACAAGGGCCAGGCCGCCGGTGGTGGCGAAGCGCTGAACACCGGCATGGGCGCGGTGCCGCTCAAGGGCACGCCGTATGCGGTGAACAAGAACCGCTTCCTGTCGGTGGCCGGCATTCCGTGCCAGGCGCCGCCGTACGGCACCCTGACCGCCATCGACATGAAGACCAAGCAGATCGCCTGGCAGGTACCGGTGGGTACCGTGGAAGACACCGGTCCCCTGGGCATCCGCATGCACCTGCCGCTGCCGATCGGCCTGCCGACCCTTGGCGGCACCCTGTCGACCCAGGGTGGCCTGGTGTTCATCGCCGGGACCCAGGACTTCTACCTGCGCGCGTTCGACAGCGGCAATGGCCAGGAAATCTGGAAAGCCCGCCTGCCCGTCGGCAGCCAGGGCGGCCCGATGACCTACGTGTCGCCGAAGACCGGCAAGCAGTACGTCGTCATTACCGCCGGCGGTGCCCGCCAGTCCACTGATCGCGGTGACTACGTGATCGCCTACGCCCTGCCTTGAACCCCTCCAGCGCCCGCCCTCGCGGCGGGCGCTCGCTTTACCCTGGAATGCCTCGAATGTCCGTTTCCCCGCGTTACCTTCCGGCAGTGCTGTTCGGCACCTGCCTGCTGCCTGCTTTCGCCTGCGCCGCCAGCTTCGACGACTCGACCCTGAGCGGCGACTGGGGCGGCCTGCGTCACCAGCTCGATGCCGATGGCATCCGCTTCACCGGCGACTACAGTGGCGAAACCGTCTACAACGCCCACGGCGGCCTCAAGCGCTCGGCGCGCTATTCGCAGAACCTCAAGCTCGGCGTGCGCTTCGACCTGGAGAAACTGCTGCACAGCGAGAACGCCGGCGTGGTCCAGCTGACCATCAACGACCGTCGCGGCAACGACGGCTCCGCCGACCTGGTGGGCAACCGCCTGCCGCTGCAGGAAAACTACGGCGGCCTGTACACCCGCCTCACCGAACTCAGCTACGAGCGCACGCTGTTCACCCCTGCGCTGGACGTCAAGCTCGGCTACATGGCCATGGGCAACGACCTCGGCGGCCTCGACAGCGGCATCCTGTGCAACTTCATGAACGCCGGCTTCTGCGGGCATCCGCTGAACATGTCCGGCGGCAGCGGCTGGACCAACTACCCCAATGCGCGGCTTGGCGTGCGGCTGAAGTACAGCTTCGACCCGGCCTGGCAACTGCGCGTGGCGGCCTTTGCCGTCGACCCCGAGAGCAACGGCAACTCCAGCCGCGCCTGGCATGTCGCGCCCAAGCACAAGACCGGCACTGTGGTGCCGGTGGAGCTGGTGTACAAGAAGCTCGACGGCCTGCCGGGTGAATACAAGGTCGGCTGGTACTACGACAGCTCCGATGCCAGGCGCATCGGCAGCAACGAGGAAGTCGCCGGCCGTGGCGGTCATTACCTGCTGCTGGACCAGGCCGTGTGGCAGGCCAGCGACCTGCCGGGCCAGCGCCTGCATGTGTTCGGCCAGGCTGCGGCGGCAAGCTCCGCAGCGTCGCCGTTCAGCAAGTGGTACAGCGCCGGGGTGGTGCTCAAGCAGCCGTTCGCCAGCCGCCCGGCCGACACCGTCGCCCTTGGCTTCGGCCGCGCCGTGCCCAACCCGCGCAGCCGCGAGGTCCAGGAAAACACCGCGCTGGCCAATGGCGACGACTTCCCGAGCCTGGGCAACGCAGAGCGCCTGGTGGAGCTGAGCTATGGCTACCAGGCCACGCCGTGGCTGGTGCTGCGGCCGGATGTGCAATACATCATGGAACCGGGGGCGTTCTCCGGCACCGACATCGACAATGCCCTGGTGCTGGGGTTGCAGGTGAAGGCGACGCTCTGACCTGGTTTGCTGCTGATGGCCCGATCGCTGCGATCGGGCCATCGCCGCGGTTTTCAGGACCTGCTCCTGACCTCCCGCACCTGCTCGTCCGCATGATACGAAGAACGCACCAACGGCCCCGAAGCCACATGCCTGAAGCCCATCCGCGCGCCCTCCTCGGCAAACCAGGCAAACACCTCCGGATGCACGAACCGCTGCACCGGCAAATGACTGCGCGACGGTTGCAGATACTGCCCCAGGGTCAGCATGTCCACCCCATGCTCGCGCATCCGCGCCATCACCTCGATCACCTCCGCGTCCGTCTCCCCCAGCCCCAGCATCAACCCTGACTTGGTCGGCACGCCCGGCACCCGTTGCTTGAAGCGCTCCAGCAGATCCAGCGACCACTCGAAGTCCGACCCCGGCCGCGCTGCCTTGTAGAGCCTCGGCACGGTTTCCAGGTTGTGGTTGAACACATCCGGCGGCGCCTCGGCGGTGATCGCCAGGGCAACCTCCATCCGCCCACGATAATCCGGCACCAGCGTCTCCAGCTGGATCCCCGGACAGCGCGCGCGTATCTGGCGGATGCACTCGGCAAAGTGCCCCGCCCCGCCATCCCGCAGGTCGTCGCGGTCCACCGAGGTGATCACCACGTACTTCAGGCGCAGATCGGCGATCGCGGTGGCCAGGTTGTGCGGCTCGTCGACATCCAGCGGCCTGGGCCGGCCATGCCCGACGTCGCAGAACGGGCAACGCCGGGTGCAGATATCGCCCATGATCATGAAGGTCGCCGTGCCCCCGGAGAAACACTCCCCCAGGTTCGGGCACGAGGCTTCCTCGCAGACGCTGTGCAGCTTGTGCTTGCGCAGCAACGCCTTGATCCGCGCCACCTCGGGCGAGGCGGCGATCTCCACGCGGATCCAGTCCGGTTTGCGCGGCACGTCCTCGGTGGGCAGGATCTTCACCGGGATCCGTGCCACCTTGTCCGCACCGCGCAGCTTCAACCCCGTCTGCACCACCATGCCCTCAGCCACGGTAGTAACGCTGCGCCACGAACGGCGTCCGCACCACCTGCATCGGCACCCGCTTGCCGCGCACCTGGGCGAACACCTCGCTGTCCAGCGCCGCCTGCTCGCTCTGCACATAGCCCATGGCCAGCGGCGCGCCCAGGCTCGGACCGAAACCGCCGCTGGTGACACGGCCGATCACTTCGTCGCGGGCATTGACGATCACGCTGCCCTCGCGCACCGGCACCCGCTCCTTCGGCAGCAGGCCGACGCGCTTGCTGGCCACGCCGTCGCGCTGCTGGGCAAACACCCGCTCGGCACCGGGGAAGCCGCCGGCGCGCTCGCCGTCGGCACGCCGTACCTTGGAAATGGCCCAGGCCAGGCTGGCCTCGATCGGCGTGGTGCGGGTTTCCATATCGTGGCCGTAGAGACACAGGCCAGCTTCCAGGCGCAGCGAGTCGCGGGCACCCAGGCCGATGGCCTCGACCTCGGGTTCGGCCAGCAGCGAGCGGGCGAGCATCAGCGCCGCCTCGACCGGCACGGAGATTTCGTAGCCGTCCTCGCCGGTATAGCCCGAGCGGCTGACATAGCAATCGACGCCGAGCAAACGCAGCGGCGCGAACTGCATGAAGGTCATGCCCGTCACTTCGGGCGCCAGGCGCGCCAGTACCCGCGCCGCCGCCGGCCCCTGCAGGGCAAGCAAGGCACGGCTGTCGAACAGCGGCTCCACCTCGCAGACGCCCTCCAGGTGCTGCTGCAGATGGCGCAGGTCCTGCGCCTTGCAGGCGGCGTTGACCACCAGGAACAGCTCGTCGTCGGCCAGCCGGGCGACCATCAGGTCGTCGAGGATGCCGCCATCGTCGTTGGTGAAGAGTGCGTAGCGCTGCATGCCCACCGGCAGGTCGACGATGTCCACCGGCACCAGGCGCTCCAGCGCCCGGCCGGCGTCGGCGCCGCGCAGGCGGATCTGGCCCATGTGCGAGACGTCGAACAGGCCGGCCTGCTCGCGGGTGTGCAGGTGTTCCTTCATCACGCCCAGCGGGTACTGGACCGGCATCTCGTAGCCGGCGAACGGCACCATGCGCGCGCCCAGCTCCAGGTGCAGGGTGTGCAGCGGTGTCTTGTGCAGTGTTTCGGTTGACATGGGTGACTCCAGGATTCGCTAGGAACGACGGCCGGCGCACTGCCGGCCGTCTCGACGGATCAGGCCGGATAGACCGGGAACATCGCGCACAGCCCCGCCACCTGCCTGGCCACATGGGCTTCGATATCGGCATCGCCGAGGTGGTCGAGGATGTCGCAGACCCAGGTCGCCAGGGCACGGCATTCCGGCTCCTGGAAGCCACGGGTGGTCACCGCCGGGGTGCCGATGCGCAGGCCCGAGGTCACGAACGGCGACTGCGGGTCGTTGGGCACGGCGTTCTTGTTCACCGTGATATGGGCACGGCCCAGGGCGGCGTCGGCATCCTTGCCGGTGATGCCCTGGCGGATCAGGCTGACCAGGAACAGGTGGTTGTCGGTGCCGCCGGAGACCACGTCATAGCCGCGCTGGATGAAGATCTGCGCCATGGCCTGGGCGTTCTTGATCACCTGGGCCTGGTAGTCCTTGAAGCCAGGGTCGAGGGCTTCCTTGAAGCACACCGCCTTGGCCGCGATCACATGCATCAACGGACCGCCCTGGCCGCCAGGGAACACCGCCGCGTTGAGCTTCTTGTCCAGCTCCGGCTCGCCCTTGGTCAGGATCAGGCCGCCCCGAGGGCCGCGCAGGGTCTTGTGGGTGGTGGTGGTGACCACGTCGGCGTAAGGCAGCGGATTGGGGTACAACCCGGCGGCGACCAGGCCGGCAACGTGGGCCATGTCGACGAACAGGTAGGCACCGACCTTGTCGGCGATCTGGCGGAACCGCGGGAAGTCCAGGGTCCGCGAATAGGCGGAGAAGCCGGCGACGATCATCTTCGGCTGGTGCTCGACGGCCAGGCGCTCGACTTCGTCGTAGTCGACCAGGCCGTTGGCGTCGATGCCATATTGCACGGCGTTGTACAGCTTGCCCGAAGACGACACCTTGGCGCCGTGGGTCAGGTGGCCGCCGTGGGCCAGGCTCATGCCGAGAAGGGTGTCGCCGGCCTGCAGCAAGGCCAGGTAAACCGCTGCGTTGGCCTGGGAACCTGAGTGCGGCTGGACGTTGGCGTAGCCGGCACCGAACAGCTGCCGGGCACGGTCGATGGCCAGTTGCTCGACCACGTCGACGTGCTCGCAGCCGCCGTAGTAGCGCTTGCCCAGGTAGCCTTCGGCGTACTTGTTGGTCAGCTCGGTGCCCTGGGCCTGCATGACCTGCGGGCTGGTGTAGTTTTCCGAGGCGATCAGCTCGATATGGTCTTCCTGGCGTTGCGCTTCGCGGCGGATGGCGTCGAACAGCGCAGGGTCGAAGTCGGAGAGCGTGAGGCTTTTGTGGAACATGGGGTCTTCCTTCTTGTTCGGGTTAAGTAGCTAGTGTGGTGTTTCACAAATAACGACCATAACTCGCGGCGCTTTTTGCGCTCATGCTGCGTTGTCGCTCCTCGCCGTAGCTGGGCTACGACTCGTCGCGCCGCCTTGCCTGAGCGCAAAAATCACTCGCGACTTATTGGCCGTATTTGCAAAACACCACACTAGGCGTTCAGGCGTCCTGATAGCTCGCCAGCGGCGGGCAGGCACAGGCCAGGTTGCGGTCGCCGTAGACGTTGTCCACGCGCCCCACCGGCGGCCAGTACTTGTTTTCGCGCAGGCTTTGCAGCGGATACACCGCCAGCTCGCGGCCATAGGCATGGGTCCATTCAGCGGCCAGCTCGGCCGCCGTATGCGGCGCATTCCGCAGCGGGTTGTCCTGCTTGTCGAGGCCACCGTTCTCCACCGCGCGGATCTCCTCGCGGATGGCGATCATCGCCTCGCAGAAGCGGTCCAGTTCTTCCTTCGACTCGCTCTCGGTCGGCTCCACCATCAAGGTCCCGGCCACCGGGAACGACATGGTCGGGGCGTGGAAGCCGTAGTCGATCAGGCGCTTGGCGACGTCCTCGACACCGATCCCGCTGCTGTCCTTGAGCGGGCGCAGGTCAAGGATGCATTCATGGGCCACCAGCCCGTTCTCGCCGGTGTAGAGCACCGGGTAATGCTCCTCCAGGCGCCGGGCCACGTAGTTGGCGCTGAGAATCGCCAGCTGCGAGGCGCGCTTGAGCCCTGCCCCGCCCATCATGCGGATGTACATCCAGGTGATCGGCAGGATGCTTGCGCTGCCATAAGGCGCCGCGCTCACCGCACCGCTTTTGCCGCGTCCCGGCAGGAACGGCGCCAGGTGCGCCTTGACGCCAATGGGACCGACACCCGGACCGCCACCGCCATGGGGGATGCAGAAGGTCTTGTGCAGGTTCAGGTGCGAGACATCGCCGCCGAACCTGCCCGGCGCGCACAGGCCGACCATGGCGTTCATGTTGGCGCCATCGATGTACACCTGGCCGCCGTGCTCGTGGACGATCTCGCAGATCCGCGTGATGCCGTCCTCGAACACGCCATGGGTCGAGGGGTAGGTGATCATCAGCGCGGCCAGGCGCTCGCGGTGCTGTTCGGCCTTGGCCTGCAGGTCGGCGACATCGACGTTGCCGCGGGCGTCGCAGGCGACCACCACCACCCGCAATCCGGCCATCTGCGCCGTGGCCGGGTTGGTGCCATGGGCCGACGACGGGATCAGGCACACATCGCGCCCGCCTTCGCCACGACTGGCGTGCCACGCGCGGATCGCCAGCAGGCCGGCGTATTCGCCCTGGGAGCCGGCGTTGGGTTGCAGCGACACGGCGTCATAGCCGGTGGCGGCGCAGAGCATGGCTTCCAGTTCGTCGGTCAGTTGCCGGTAGCCCCGGGCCTGTTCTGCCGGGGCGAACGGGTGCAGCCCGGCGAACTCCGGCCAGGTGACCGGGATCATCTCGCTGGCGGCGTTGAGTTTCATGGTGCAGGAGCCCAGCGGGATCATGCTGCGGTCCAGGGCCAGGTCCTTGTCGGCCAGACGACGCAGGTAACGCATCAGCTCGGTTTCCGAGTGATAGCGGTTGAACACCTCGTGCTGCAGGAACCTGCTTTCCCGCAACAGCGCGGTGGGCAGGCCATCCTCGACATCCAGTGCCAGTGCGGCGAATTCCGGCAGGGCCTGGTCCGGCGCGGCGAACACCTGCCACAGTGCCTCGACGCTGGCCTGCTCGCAGGTCTCGTCCAGGGACACGCCGAGTCGCGCCGCGTCGATCAGGCGCAGGTTGAGCCGGGCAGCCTGGCTGGCGGCCACGACCTCGGCCACAGGCCGCGCGCTCAGCACGCTGACACTGTCGAAGAAGTACTGCTGCTCCACCCGATGACCCAGCTGCCGCAGGCCCTTGACCAGGATCGCCGTCAGCCGGTGCACGCGCCGGGCGATGTCCTGCAGCCCGCGCGGCCCGTGGTAGACCGCGTACATGCTGGCGATGTTGGCCAGCAGCACCTGCGCCGTGCAGATGTTGCTGGTGGCCTTCTCGCGACGGATATGCTGCTCGCGGGTCTGCATGGCCAGGCGCAGCGCCGGCTTGCCGAAGCGGTCGATGGACCGCCCGACCAGGCGCCCCGGCATGTCGCGCTTGAAGGCATCGCGAGTGGCGAAGTACGCCGCATGCGGCCCGCCATAGCCCAGCGGTACGCCGAAGCGCTGGGCGCTGCCGAGCACCACGTCGGCGTCGAACTCGCCGGGCGGGGTCAGCAGGGTCAGGGCCAGCAGGTCGGCTGCCACCGCCACCAGGGCGCCGGCGGCATGGGCCCGTTGCACCAGGGCACGGTGGTCGACGATGGCACCGCTGCTCGCCGGGTATTGCAGGAGCAGGCCGAAGTAGCCGTCGAGGCTGTCCAGCGCCGCCTCGTCGCCGATCACCACCTCGATGCCCAGCGGCTCGGCGCGGGTCTGCACCACCTCCAGGGTTTGCGGATGGCAATCGCGGGAGACAAAGAAGGCGGCGGCCTTGTTCTTCGCCAGGCGCTTGCAGAAGGTCATGGCTTCGGCGGCGGCGGTGGCTTCGTCGAGCAAGGACGCGTTGGCGATGTCCATGCCGGTGAGGTCGCTGATCAGGGTCTGGAAATTCAGCAACGCTTCCAGGCGGCCTTGGGAAATCTCCGGCTGGTAGGGGGTGTAGGCGGTGTACCAGGCCGGGTTTTCCAGGAGGTTGCGCAAGATCGGCGCCGGGGTATGGCACGGGTAGTAGCCCTGGCCGATATGGTTGCGCAGCAACTGGTTGTTCGCGGCGATGGCCTTGATCGCGGCCAGGGCCTCGGTTTCGCCCTGCCCCGCGCTGAGTTCCAGCACGCTGCTGCCCTGGATGGTGGCGGGTACCACGCTATCGCTGAGGGCATCGAGGGAGGCGTGCCCGGTCAGCGCCAGCATGGCCTCGATATCGGACGGGCGCGGGCCGATATGCCGGGGGATGAATTCGTTGTCCGTGGTCAGCGCAATCGAGATGCTCATGCGGCCTCCGGCTCAGGCGTTGTCGGCCAGGTAGCGGTCGTAGCCGTCCTGGTCCATCAGCCCGTCGAACTGCGTGGCGTCGTCGGCCTTGATGCGGAAGAACCAGCCGTCCTGCAACGGCGAGGCATTGACCAGCTCGGGGTCGTCGGCCAGGGCCTGGTTGACCGCCACCACCTCGCCGTCCAGCGGCATGCCGATGTTGCTGGCGGCCTTGACCGACTCCAGCACCGCGACTTCAGCGCCCTCGCCGAAACGCCCTAGGTCGGGCAACTGCACGAAGACCACGTCGCCCAGGGCCTGCTGGGCGAACTCGGTGATGCCGACGGTGAGTTCGCCGTTGCCTTCCAGGCGCAGCCATTCGTGTTCGGGAGTAAAACGCAACGTGCTCATGGATCTTCCTCTTGTTGTGAAGGCCCCGTGGTGGGACTGGGAAGAGCTGGAGCAAGGGTGGTGCCAACTTGTGTTAGCCCTTTTAATTCAAGGACTTGGGACTATTTCGCGGGTGTTTTCGAGCGTACGGCCGGAGCGGAATCGCTCCGCCCTTTCGGCGCTGGCCGGGGAAGGCCTCTGCCACGCGGGCTTGCGCCTTGTTGGAGTGGATTCACTCCAGTGGAGCGGTTTCGAACCGGCCCAGGATGGGCAAACTCCCTATGCGGCGCGGTCCTTCGCAGCTAACGCAGCTCCTACCCGCGTCGACCATCGCTTGGGCTAGGACCGGCTGGCAATCCCGTACTTGCGCAACCGCTGCCCGATGGCCGTATGCGACGTGCGCAGGCGCACCGCCAGTTGCCGGGTCGAGGGATAGGCCGCATAGAACTTCTCCAGCAGCGCCTTCTCGAAATCCCCCACCGCCGCCTCCAGGCTGGTGACCTCCGCCGCCTCGCCCTGCTGGCCGTTCAACGCGGTGCCCGCCAGCTCCAGGTCGCCGCAATCGATCACCTCGCCCTCGCTGATCGCCGCCGCCCTGAAGATCACGTTCTGCAACTGCCGCACATTGCCCGCCCAGCGGTTGCCCAGCAGCAGCGGCTGGGTGGCCAGGGCCAGGCGACAGGGCGCGCGGCGGATCTGGGCGCAGGCCTGGGCGAGGAAGTGCTCGGCCAGCAGGAGAATGTCGCGCCCCCGCTCACGCAGCGGCGGCACCCGCAGGTTGAGGACGTTGAGGCGGTAGTACAGGTCCTCGCGGAAACTGCCCTCCAGCACCATGTTTTCCAGATCCCGGTGAGTCGCACAGACCACCCGCACATCGACGCGCACCTCGCCGGCACCGCCCACCCGGCGGAAACTGCCGTCATTGAGGAAACGCAGCAGCTTGGCCTGCAGGTAGGGCGACATCTCCCCCACTTCATCGAGGAACACCGTGCCGCCATCGGCCAGCTCCAGCAGCCCCGGCTTGCCGCCACGCTGGGCGCCGGTGAAGGCACCGGCGGAATAGCCGAACAGTTCGCTCTCGGCCAGGCTCTCCGGCAGCGCCGCGCAGTTGAGGGCAAGGAACGAGGCATCGCGGCGCGCGCTGAGGGCATGGCAGGCACGGGCCACCAGCTCCTTGCCGGTGCCGGTTTCCCCCTGGATCAGCACCGGCGCGTCGAGGCTGGCGACCTTGTGCAGGCGCGTCTTGAGCTCCTTGAGCGGCGCCGACTCGCCGAGCAAGGAACCCAGGCCTTCACCCTGGTCGTGCAGCAGCGAGGCCAGGCGTTCGCCGATGCGGCTGGGCGGGTACAAGGTCAGCAGGCCACCCACCAGGGCATCGGCGCCATCGCTGATGGGCGTTGCCTCCAGCAGCAGCGCCTGGCCCTGGAAGTCCACCTCGCACATGGGCAGGCGAAAGCCCTTGTCGATCAGCGTGCGTACCAGGTCCGGCGCCTCGAACAGCGCGGACAGGCGTTCCCCCGCCGGCTCACGACCGCACAGGCCGACCAGGGTGGGGTTGGCCAGCAGCACATAGCCGGCCGGATCCACCGCCAGCACCGGGTCACTCATTGCCGCCAGCAGCGCCTCCAGTTGCAGGTGGCGGCGCTGGCCCGGGAGGAAGTCCACCAGCTCCACCGCCTGTACCCCGGCCAGGCGCAGCAAGGCGGCATGGAGCTCGTCCAGCACCGCCCGGGACAGCGCCGGTGCGTCGATATAGACATTGGGCGGAATCATCTCCACCGCGTCCAGGTTGAGGTTGCGCGCGCCGAGCAAGGCCAGGATTTCCTGGGTGATGCCGACGCGGTCGATGAAGGTGACGTGGATGCGCATCGCGGTTTTCCCTGCTGTGCAAATGACGACAGGGGAACGACCGCCGCGCGTCGTTCCCCTGGTGTTGTACGGTGGCCGGCCTCAGTCCGCTTCGAAGGACATCGACGCCGCCTGCGCCCGTTTCTGCCGGATCGAGCGCCAGGACAAGCCGAGCACGGCGAACCACAGCGGCGTGACGATCAGCGCCTGACGGGTGTCCTGCTCAAGGGCCAGGAGCACGATGAGAAAGACGAAGAACGCCAGGCAGGCCCAGACCATCGGCACGCCGCCGGGCATCTTGTATTTCGAAGCCTGGTGCAGGTGAGCGCGCTGGCGCCGGTAGGCCAGGTACGACAGCAGGATCAGGGTCCAGACGAACATGAACAGCAGCGCCGATACCGTGGTGATCAGGGTGAAGGCTTCCATCAGGTTCGGCACCAGGTAGATCACCATCGCCCCGGCCAGCAGGCACGTGCAGGAGAAGATCAGGCCGTTGGACGGCACCGCGCGGCTCGACAGGTTGCGGAACGCCCCCGGCGCATCGCCTTCCAGGGCCAGGCCGTAGAGCATGCGGCTGGTGGAGAACACGCCGCTGTTGGCCGACGAGGCAGCGGACGTCAGCACCACGAAGTTGATGATCGCAGCGGCGGCCGGCAGCCCGGCGAGGACGAACAGCTCGACGAAGGGGCTCTTGCCCGGGACCACGTCGCGCCATGGCGTCACCGCCATGATCGCTATCAGCGCCAGCACGTAGAAGACGATGATGCGCACCGGGATCGAGTTGATCGCCCGCGGCAGGTTGCGTTCGGGGTTGCGGGTTTCGGCTGCGGTGGTGCCGACCAGTTCGATGCCGACGAAGGCGAACACGGCGATCTGGAAGCCGGCGAAGAAGCCCATCACGCCATGGGGGAACATGCCGTCGTCATTCCACAGGTTGCCCAGGCTGGCGACCTGCCCGGCCGGCGATTGCCAGGCGGCGACCACCATGTACAGGCCGGTGCAGACCAGCGCGCAGATGGCGACGATCTTGATCATGGCGAACCAGAACTCCAGCTCGCCGAACATCTTCACCGTCAGCAGGTTCAGCGACAGCAGCACGCCGACACAGGCGATGGCCGGAGCCCATTGCGGGATGTCGGGGAACCAGAATTGCGAGTAGGCGGAGATGGCGATGACATCGGCAATGCCGGTGACGATCCAGCAGAACCAGTAGGTCCAGCCGGTGAAGTAGCCGGCCCAGGGACCGAGCAGGTCGGCGGAGAAATCGATGAAGGATTTGTAGTTGAGGTTCGACAGCAGCAGCTCGCCCATCGCCCGCATGACGAAGAACAGCATGAAGCCGATGATCATGTAGACGAAGATGATCGACGGGCCGGCGAGGCTGATGGTCTTGCCCGAACCCATGAACAGCCCGGTGCCAATGGCGCCGCCGATGGCGATGAGCTGGATGTGGCGGTTGGAGAGGTTGCGCTGGAGTTCGTGCTCTTGCTGTCCTGGCGGACGGTGACCAAGGGATTGGTTTTTCATGGTTTGACCTTGCAAGTTGAATTGTTTTTATAACGTCAGGCAAGGGGGAGTCAGCAAGGCTTGTGCCAGGGCTGGAAGGTGCGGTCTTGAGCGGTTTGGATGGGATCAGGCGTAACGATGTCGCTCCAGGGTTTGCGGGATAATTCCTACAAACCCGACGGAAACAGGGGGTATGGGGCTGTGTAGCGAAATCGCTCCAATGGAACGCTATCGGTCCGCGTGCGACAGGAACCTGCTGCGTCCCTGGCACTCTTCAAGACCCAGGCTGAATGCTGACCCTGTGGGAGCTGGCTTGCCAGCGATTGGCCAGTCCAGACAACCCGGAAACCAGCTGACATTTCCTGTGCTCTTCAGGCCCTCATCGCTGGCAAGTCGGAGCGCCGAACCGCAGCTCCCACAGGGGGCGCGGCGGATGCTCACAGGGTTCGTGCTTCACTTGACTGCCGCACCGCCTCGCTCAACGCCCCCTGGTCCACCCGGGTGAAGGTCCGCCGCAGCATCCACCCGGTCAGCCAGTCCGGCGTCCAGCGCATGAACAGGTTGCGCAGGTGCCAGCTACGCCGGGTCAACGGCACGTACCAGCCCGCCATCTTCGGCGCCAGCGCCTGCAACACCTCGATATCCGGCCGCAGCCGTGCTTCATAGCGCTGCAAAGCCGCCACGTCGCAACTGCGCGCCAGCTCCTCGGCCAACAGCCAGGCCCCGGTGATCGCCATGCTCGCGCCGCGCCCGGAGGCCAGGGTCAGGCAGTGCGCGGCATCCCCGAGCAAGACCAGCCGCCCCGTGTGCCAGCTCGGCAAATGCACCTGCATCAGGTGATCCAGATAGAACCCGTCCGGCTGCGCCGCCAGTGCCCGCTGGATATCGCCATGGGCATGGGCAAATACCTGCCGCAGCCGCGCGGCCCGCTGCGACCTCGGCACCCGCAGCCCTTCGCGGTCCTGCCAGACGAACAAGGCCGCCAGCAGGTCCTCGCGCATGCCGTACAGCTCGACGGTATAACCCGGTTCGGAAAACGACACGTGACGCTCGCCCCCGCGTGCCTGGGCACCTTCCAGGGTGAAGGCCGCGGCGCTATAGCCAAGGGAGCGCAGGCAGGCCTCGTCACTGGCGATGTAGCGCTGGCGCAGGCTGGAAAAACAGCCGTCCGCCGCCACCACGAAGTCGAAGCGCTCGCACGTGCCATCGTCGAAGCGCACGTCGACACCCTGCCCGTCCTGTTCCAGCGCCTCGACCTGGAGGCCGAAACGGATCGGCACCTCGTCGTTCAACGCCCGATGCAGGGCGTTGACCAGATCGTCCCGGCACACCGGCAACAGGTTGGTCTGGCGCAGATGCTTGCGATGGTCGATCAGCAACACGTCACGGCCCTGGCTGTCGCGAAACTGCGTGCGCCCCAGTTCCACGCCCTTGGCCATCAAGCCTTCGAGAATCCCCATGCGCCCGGCAATGTCGTGGCCGCTGCCGCCCAGGCTGAGCACGAAACCATCGCAACGCAGGTCCGGCGCGCGCTCCACCAGCACCGGCGCGAAGCCGCGCCGCTTGAGCCACCAGGCCGCGGCAAGGCCGGCGATACCGGCACCTTGAATCAAAATCTTCGCAGTCACTCTGTGTCCCCTCATCAACGGTGGCGCCAGCTTGCCGGGACAGGGTCGCCACTGCGCGCGCGATCAGGAGCGGACGCGCGTGATCGGTCGCTAATGATAAGTGTTATCATCCGCCATCGTTCACCCTGCGGGCCTCGCCATGTCGATCAACCATTACGTCGCCGACCAGCCGCTCTCCCCCACCTTCGCCAACCTCGCCGACGAGGAGCTGGACATCCGCGTGCTCGACCTGCTGCCCAGCGCCGACTGCCGGATCCAGGCCGACAGCGCCCCGTCGCTGTCCATCGCCTACTACGCCGAGGGCGGTGGCTGGCGGCAGTTCGCCGATACCCCGTTCATGCTCCTGAGCCCCGATACCTGCTGCCTGTACCACGGCACCGTGGCGATCCACGGCGAAGGCCTGCTGGCCGCCAACACCCGCGTGCGCGGCGTCAATATCAGCTTCGCCCCGCAAGTGCTCAGCCGCATCGGCCTGGACCAGCAACTGCTCGACCACGCCGGCCTGTGGGAACGCCGCATCTCCGCCGACGGCCATGCGCGCCTGGTGCAGTTTCCGGCGCCGTCGGTGCTGCGCAAGGTCGGCCTGGCCATGCTCGATTGCCCGCTGCAAGGCGTGGCGCGGGAAATCTTCCTGCGGGGCAAGGCCTTCGAAATGCTCGGCGAGATGGTCGGCTACCTGCACAGCGGCGCCGCCCAGGCCAACGTCGGCGCGCGCGATCGGGCACGGATCGAGGAAGCCTGCGCCCTGCTCAAGGCCCGCCCTGCCGAACCCTGGACCCTGGAAGCACTGGCCGATGCAGTCGGCCTCAATGTGCGCAAGCTCAAGCAGGGTTTCCGCCAGGTCTACGGCAAGGGCGCCTACGCCCTGCTCCAGGACATGCGCATGGAGCTGGCCGCCGAGCGCCTGCAACGTGGCGAACGGGTGGTGGATGCGGCGCTGGAGGTGGGTTACTCCAACGCCAGCCATTTCGCCAAGGTGTTCCGCCGCCATCACGGCGTCGCGCCAAGCGATTACCGCAATCGCGCTGATACCGCCTAGATGATAATCACTATCAACAAATGACCCGATCGCGCGCACCGCAACCCTGATCGCGCGCGCAGGCCGGACGGCGGATCGCGACCATCTGGCCATCTCCCTTCACCAGGTTGTTCCTTCCATGCAGCGTTCCCTTCTCAGCCTCGCGGTGCTGTGCGCCATCACCCCCTGGGCTCTGGCCGATTCCGTCCTGACCCTGCCCGAACTGCAGGTCACCGCCAACAAACGCACACAAACCCAGAACCAGACCGACCTTGCCCTGTCCGTCGCCACCCCGGCGGACCTCGACCAGGCCAACGTCTACCGCAGCGGCGAACTGGAGCGGGTGTTTCCCGAACTGCTGGCGCGCAACACCGGCGCCGACCTGTTCCCCAGCCTGAGCCTGCGCGGCATCTCTTCGTCGGACGCCTACAACGCGCCGGTGGGAATCTATGTCGATGGCGTGCCGCAGTACCTCGGCACCTTCAACCAGCAGTTGCTCGACATCGAACAGATCGAGTTGCTCAAGGGCCCGCAAGGCACGCTGTACGGGCGCAACGCCCATGCCGGGGCACTGAACATCACCACCCGCCAGCCCGATGAAAGCGCGACGGCGACCCTGCAGAGCCGCTTCAGCAACCTGCACCGCCAGGTGTCGGCCAGCGGCTCGGCGCCGCTGGTCAGCGAGCGCCTGTATGTCCAGGGCAGCGTCTACCACGACGACACCGACGGCGAGCTGACCCGCAGCGAACACCATGGCGACAGCGACAACGGCGGTGCCCGCGCCGGCCTGCTGTTCAAGGCCAGCGAAGACCTCAGCCTGCGCCTGGCCTATGCCCGCGACAAACTGCGCTCCTACGACGAGCAGTACCTCGCCGATGCCACCTACGGCCAGCGCCGGGCCAGCGTGCCGTTGATGGAGTCGGTCTACGTGCGCCGGGTCGAAAGCAGCAGCGCCACCCTCGACTGGAGCCTCAACGACAGCTGGCGCCTGACCTCGATCAGCGCCTTGCAGAACTACCGCCACGAACGCCTGTTCGGCGACCTCGGTTTCCTCTGGCCGGAAACCCAGCGTACCGTCAGCCAGGAACTGCGCCTGGCCACCCAGGGCGCCGACCGCCCCTGGGACCTGGTCAGCGGCCTGTACTGGCAGAACGGCAAGAGCCATTCGCGTCGCGTGCCCGACGGCGCCGCACCGCTGGCCGGCCTCTACGGCCAGGCCGACAGCCATATCGAGAACACCGAGAAGGCCGTGTTCGGCGAATTCACCTGGCACCTGGCGCCACGCTGGGACCTGACCCTCGGCGCCCGCCACAGCCAGGAAAAGGCCGAGACCCGCTACACCCAGCAGAACGCCCTGTACACCCCGGGCTTCGACTTCAGCGGCGACGACACCTTCACCAGCACCACGCCGAAGATCGCCCTGGGCTTCCAGGCCAATCCCGATACCCGCCTGTATGCCTCGGTGAGCAAGGGCTTCAAGGCCGGCGGCTACAACCGCATCGGCGCGATCACTCCTGACGCGGTGGCCTATTCGCCGGAGAAGTCGCTGAACATGGAAGTCGGGATCAAGGCCAGCCTGCTGGACAAGCGGGTATGGCTCAACGGTGCGCTGTACCGCATCGATATCGACGACGTGCAGCAATTCATCGGCGATGCCGGCACCGGCAACCAGTCCCTGGCCAATATCGGCAAGGCCCGCAGCGAGGGCGCGGAACTGTCGCTGGACTGGCAGGCAACCGAGGCCACCCGCGTGCGCGTGGCCGGGACGGTGAACCGCAACCGCCTGCTCGACTCGGTGCGTCAGGGCAATCACCTGACCTACACGCCCCAACGCACCCTGCGGGTATCGGCGGAGCACAGCCTGTTCTTCGACGGGCTGCACGGGGAGATCCGTCCGGCGGTGGGCCTGAGTTATGTCGGCAAGCACTATTTCGATGTCGACAACCAGGTCGCGCAAAGTGGCTACAGCCTGCTCGACGCACGCCTGGCCTGGCTGCCCCGGCCCGAGCTGGAACTGGCACTGTACGGCAACAACCTCGGCGACAAGCTGTATCGCACCTACGCCTACCAGTCCGCCCCCGGCCAGCAGTTTTCCCAGCCCGGTGCCGGTCGCGAGCTGGGCCTGAGCGTCAAGGCGTCGTTCTGAGATGCGCCGCTACCTGCCGTACTGGTGCTACTACCTGCACCAGGGGATGCTCACCGCCCTGATGCTGCAAGGCGTGACCGGCTACTTCCGCCACCAGGGCCTGGACCTGGCCAGCCTCAGCCTGCTGTCGCTGACCTTCCTGCCCTGGGTCGGCAAGTGTTTCTGGGCGCCGTGGTGCGAGCGGCATTGCCTGGCCCTGCGCGGCAATCGCTACCTCGGCAGCCTGGTATTGCTGCAACTGGGCATGGCCACGGTGTTGCTGCTGATCGCCAGCCTGCGGCCGGAGAGCGCGCTGTATCCGATCCTGATGGCGCTGATGCTGCTGGCGGTGCTCTCGGCCAGCCACGATGTGTATGCCGACGCGATCACCATCACCACCACCGACAGCCGCCAGCGGCCCCTGGCCAATGCGGCGCAGGTCGGCGGCAGCTACCTGGGCGTGGTCTTCGGCAGCCTGGCGTTTCTCTGGCTGGCCGAGCGCTGGGGGTGGCGCGCCGGGTTCATGGGCATGGCGGGGTTGTCCCTCGCCCTGCTGCTGCCCTTGCGCTGGCTGCCGGCGAGCAACGAGCTGGCGCCCCGGGCCGAGGTACCACGCCTGGACCTCTCCGGCCTGCGGGCGTTGTGGCCGGTGCTGTGCCTGGTGGCGATCTATTACCTGGCGATGCGCGGCTTGATGGCGGTGCAGACGGTGCTGCTGCTCGACAAGGGGCTGCCGTTCGAGCGGCTGGGGCTGGTCATCACTCTGTACGGCACCGTCGCCAGTGGCCTGGGCATTGTCCTCGGCGGATGGCTGGCGCGGCGCCTGGGCGCCTGGCGCTGCCTGATGCCGTGCATGGCGCTGCATGCCGTGCTCGCGGTGGTCGCGGCCACTGGCGCGCAGCGCTTCGCCCTCGACGCCTGGCTGACGCTGTTCGCGCTGGTCAACGTCGCCGCGGCGATCGGCTTCGTCACCCTGTACAACCTGCTGATGGGCCAGGTACGGCCACACCAGCCGGCGTCGGACTATGCGCTGTTCCAGTCGGTCGATGCCGCGGTGGCGATGCTCGCCTCGCTGGCGGCGCTGCAGGTGGCCCATGCGGCCGGCTACCGGACATTGCTGGTGGGTCTGGCGCTGGTGGCGGTGGTCAGCCTGTGGCCAGCGCGACGCTTGCGCTCGCGTCTTTCAGACCGTATTTGAAACCGTTATCCGACTGATTTTCCTGATAAAACCGTCAGGATTTCCGGCATACCATAAGATCGAAAATATTTGCAAATGCGAATTACACGCAGATATGATCCGCGCGCATTTTCTTGTCCTACAAAGGTCTTATTGCCGATGCGTCGCACGATCGTCTCGCTGTGCCTGCTCCACGCCGTCCCTTCACTGGCCTGGGCAACCGAACCCGCCACCAGCCTCCAGCTCGATGCCGTGAACATCAACGCCGAGGCCGCCGACTACGAGCGTGCCGACGGCCCGGTGCAGGGCTACAAGGCCAACCGTTCGGCCAGCGCGACTCGCACCGATACCGCCCTGCATGAGACCCCGCAGTCGGTCAGCGTGGTACCCAGGGATGTGCTGGACGACAGCGGCGCGACCCGCCTGCAGGATGCCCTGGACTACGCCGGCGGCGTCGGCCGCGCCAACAACTTCGGCGGCCAGGGCCTGACCACCGTCACCGTGCGCGGCTTCACCACCGGCGAGTACTACCGCAACGGCTTCCCGATGAACCGCGGCTACCCCAACGCCCCGGATGCCGCCAGCATCGAGCGCATCGAGGTGCTGCGCGGTCCGGCCAGCAGCCTGTACGGCCGTGGCGATCCCGGCGGTACCTTCAACGCGGTCACCAAGCAGCCACTGAGTGAATCGAAGGTCACCCTCGGCAGCCAGGTCGACGACCAGGGCATGCACCGCGGCACCCTCGACGCCAGCGGCCCGCTGAACCAGGATGGCAGCCTGGCCTATCGCCTGAATGTGCTTGGCGAAGGTGGCGAAAGCTTCCGCGACGACGTCGAGAGCGAACGCTACGAAGTGGCCCCGGTGCTGAGCTGGCAGGTCAACGACACCACCAGGCTGGTGTTCGAAGGCGACTTCATGCGCAACAACCATCCGCTGGACCGCGGCCTGACCCGCTACGCCACCCAGCGCGGCAGCGCCTCCCGCGACACCAACGTCTGGGAGAAAGGCACCGACAACAAGCTGCACAACGACAACGACATGGCCCAGTTGCGCTTCGAGCACCTGCTCAACGACAACTGGACCCTGGCCGGCGGCTTCCAGTACCTCGATGGCTCGCTGGACGGCAATGCCGTGGAAGCCAACGGCGCCCCGGCCGACGGCCGCACCCTGCAGCGCAACTTCAACTGGCGCCGCCTGGAATGGACCGACCGCGACTTCCAGCTCAACCTCACCGGTCACTTCGATACCGGCGTCTTCGCCCATACCCTGCTGACCGGCGTGGAATACGAGGACTACGACTACAACTCGATCATCCTGCGGTCCTCGGCGGCCTACTCGGTCGATATCTACAACCCGGTCCTCGGCCAGCCACGTCCTGCACTGGACCGCCCCACCACCTGGGACAAGGAAAACCTGCGTACGTGGGCGTTCTTCATCCAGGACCAGGTCGCCTTGACCGAACGCCTCAAGGCACTGGCCGGTGTGCGATTCGAGCGCTTCGAGCATAAGTACGACGACAGGTTGGTCGACACTCGCGATTTCGACAAAAGCCAGAACGGCGTCACTCCGCGCTTCGGCCTGATCTACGACCTGACCGATACAGTGGCGGTCTATGCCAACACAGCGCGTTCGTTCAAGCCCAACAGCGGGACACCCGCCAATGGCGCGGGGTTCGACCCGGAAAAAGGCAAGTCCTACGAACTGGGCGTGAAGTGGGAAGCGCTGGAGCGCCAGCTGAGCGTCGACGCGGCGATCTACCACATCGTCAAGGAGAACGTCCTGACTCGCGACCCCGTCAACACCAACTACAACATCGCCGCCGGCCAGGTCCGCAGCCGCGGCCTGGACATCAACGTCGCCGGCAACATCACCCCGGAATGGCGCGTGATCGGTGGCTACGCCTACGTCGATGCCGAGGTGACCAAGGACAACCGCCTGCCCACCGGCACGCGCCTGGCCAACATCCCGCGCAACAGCTTCAGCCTGCTCAACACCTACGAGTTCCAGGACGGCTTCGCCAAGGGCCTGGGACTGGGGGTCGGGGTCAAGCATGTGGACGACCGCAACGGCCAGACCGAAGCGCTGACCTACACCATGGAGCAGTACACCGTGGTCGACCTGCTGAGCTTCTACAAGGTCAACGAGCATGTGCGCCTGAACCTGGATGTGAAGAACGTCTTCAACAAGGGCTATGACGAAAGCGCGTTCAACACCTACGCCTATCCGGGTGCGCCGCGCACGGTGCAGGCGGGCGTGGCCTATACGTTCTGATCCAGGATCGAAGCGCCTTGTAGGAGCGGATTTATCCGCGATCGGCGGCGAAGCCGTCGTAAATCCTGAGTCCCGGTTTTGTCTGATCCACCGAAGAGTCAGGTTTTATGGCCGCTTCGCGGCCAATCGCGGATGAATCCGCTCCCACAGGATCGCGCCCTGCCTTCCCCTCACACCAACCGCTCGAATATCGCCCCCTCGATCCCCAGCACCTCCCCCGCCCCGGAATAGACCCCCACCCCGGTCTCCCAGACATCCTTGATCCGCCCCTCGGCGCAGCGGATCCGGTAGCTGAGCTGATACGGCTCGTGCTTGAGCAGCGCGCACTGCACGCAATACCAGATGTAGTCGGCGTATTCGTCGAGGATCAGCGAACCGAAGCTGCGCTCGGGATCACGGGTCAGGTATTCCGGGGGGTACCCGGTCAATGGCAGGCAGCCGGCACTGACGTACTCCATCGACCAACTGCGGTCATTACGCCCGCGATAGATCAGCCCGGGCAGCTCGTTCAGCAGGCCCAGGGCGAACGGTATCGGTGCAGACGCGGCCGCCGGCGCACAGTCAACGTGCAACGCAGCAGCGCCGCGCGGCACCCGGGTCGCCAGCTCCAGCCGCGAGCCCAGGCGATACTTGCGCAGCAGATTGCGCACGTAGATCTTCACGGTGCCATCGCTGATCCCCAGTTCCCGGGCGATCTGCTTGTTGCTCAGGCCAGCGCCGATCAGCGCCAGGGTCTGGCCCTCGCGCTCGGTCAGGGTGTCCCGGGCGGGCACCGACAGCATGGCATTGTCCATCCCTCTCCTCCTGCAACCCTGGGGAATTGCTTTCCAGGGCAGCAACTTCCATGCCTTCCGGCAGCCACTACTCCTTTTGGCATACCCCCTCTAGCGGATTGAGCGGAATTTCTTCCGGGGAAATTATTTCCCTCACGAAGAAACACGAACCCAGCCGCCGAGGTGTCCATGAGCCACAGCGCCACCACCCACCCTTTCAGCGTTCCGCGCTACGACCAGCGCAGCGAGCCCGTCGACCTGCTGGTGACCCAGTACCCGGACGCCAGCCCTGTGAAGCAGCTGTCACTGGCCGACTTTGCCGACACCCAGGCCCTGCACTGCGCGGTGCTGGCCCGCCTGGAACTGGCCCGCTGCGGCCTGCGCCTGGAACTGCGCGGCGACGAAGCCTTCATCTGGCCCTTGCAGGCCCTGGCCCGGGCCGCCGGGCTGGACGACGAGGAAATCATCCTCAGCCACGTGCCCGGCAACCGCCAGGTGTTCTGCGTGCACTGTGCCCGCTGCCAGCCGGCCGGCAGCTCGGCATCGCTGACCTGCGCCCACTGCGGCGTGCAGCTGGAAGTACGTCGGCATTTCTCGCAGCGCCTCGGCGCCTACCTCGGCGTCTGCGCCGACGCCGAGCAGCCTTACGGGGAGGTCCGGCCATGATCGAGGTGCGCGTCGCCAGCATCCGTGAACTCACCCCGGTGATCCGCGAGTATTGCCTGCAGGCCGTGAGCGGCGAGCTGCCCGCGTTCTCCGCCGGCAGCCATGTCCAGGTGCACCTGCCCGACGGCCGGCGCAATGCCTATTCGCTGCTCGGCGATCCGGCCGATACCCGTCACTACCGCATCGCCGTGCGCCACCAGGACAACTCCCGGGGCGGCTCGCGCTTCCTCCATCAGCAGTTGCACAGCGGCGACACCCTGCGCATCGGCGCCCCAGCCAACCTGTTCCCGCTGTACAGCAAGGCCCGCCAGCACCTGCTGGTGGCCGCCGGGATCGGCATCACGCCGTTCCTCGCCCATGCCCGCGAACTGCTGCGCCGCGGCGAGGATTTCGAACTGCACTACGCCTACCGCAGCGGCAGCAGCGATGCCTATCTGGACGAACTGCGCACCCTGCTCGGCCCGCGCCTGCACGAGTACCGCAGCGGCAGCCGGCGCTTCGACGCCCGCGCCCTGCTCAAGGACCGACCGCTCGGCACCCACGTCTACAGCTGCGGCCCGCAGTCGTTGCTGCTGGCGGTGGCGGAACAGGCCGCCGCCCAGGGCTGGAGCCCGCGCCGCCTGCACAGCGAGGCCTTCACCGCCGCCGCGCCCGGCCAGCCATTCAGTGTCGAGTTGCAGCGCAGCGGCCGCCAGCTCCAGGTCGGCGCCGAGCAAAGCCTGCTGGAAGCCCTGGAAGCCGCCGGGGTGGAGATTCCCAACCTGTGCCGCGGCGGCGTCTGCGGCCAGTGCCAGACCCCCTACCTCAAGGGCGACGTCGAGCACCGCGACCATGTCCTCGACGCCACCGAACGCGCCAGCCAGCTGATGCCCTGCGTATCCCGCAGCTGCGGCAGCCCGATCCTGCTGGATATCTGAGAGATCCCGACCATGACCCTGACCTTCAAAGCGCACGAGACCTACCGGGACGACTTCAGCTTCCGCAACAGCGCCGAAGCCATCGCCCGTTTCCCCTTCCCGTTCCCGGAAGACCAGTACATGTACTCGGTGAACATCGAGCCGGCGGTGTCGCGCGATCCGGGCTCGGTGTTCGAGCATACCTTCGATGTCGACGAGCACTACGTCGCGGAAATGGCCGAACGGGCGCGGGTGCTGGAGCAGGATCCGCAGCGCTGCCTGGTGATGCCGCACATGGCCCAGGCCGCCTGGGACACCCTGGCGGTGCTGATGGAACACCTGTCCCGCGACTACCCCGAGCACTTCAAGCTGACGTGCGACGGCAACGCCTGGCACTGGCAGAACCTGGCCCTGGGCATCGACCAGTGTTTCACCTTCGGCGACCCCGCCAGCCTGCCCTGCGAGCCACTGGAGTACATCACCCGGCAGATGCAGGGCGACTTCGCCCTGCTCGACCAGCGCGACAACGACCTGTTCATGGACGCCGGCATGGTCACCTGCCCGGCCGACTGGTCGCTGCGCTTCGACGCCGGGATGAGCTTCAAGCAATGGCACTCGCCGGTGCCCATGGCCAACCAGATGGGCGTGTTCGACCGCGCCCTCAAGTACCTGCTCAACGTCCAGGTCGGCAGCCCGGTGCGCCGGCTCAACTGGACCCTGACTATCAACCCGCGCCTGGACACCTCGCCGGAGACCTTCCACCAGTGGGGCAACGATCGCGGCAAGGTCACCGCCGCCAACGCCGGCGAGCTGGTGCACCTGCGCGTGGAACTGCAACTGATGCTGCGCCTGCCGCGCTCCAACGCCTTGCTGTTCGGCATCCGTACCTACCTGATCAGCCTCGACGAACTGGTCACCAACCCGACCTGGGCGCGCCGCCTGCACCGGGTGATCCGCGACCTGCCCGAGCCCATCGCCGACTACAAGGGCATGACCCGCTATCGCCCGGCGCTGATCGAGTGGCTGAGCCAGTTCGACACCACCGCCTGACCCCATTCACAACAAGAGGATTTCCCCATGAGCAACTCATGGCGCATCAGTGCGCTCCGCGAACGCCACCTGGCGCTCGGCTCGCAACTCGAAGACTGGAACGGCATGGGCACCGCCTGGACCTATGCCAGCGACCTTGCCGACCACCACGAAGCCATCCGCACCCGCGCCGGGCTGATGGACGTGTCCGGACTGAAGAAGGTGCACTACGTCGGCCCCCATGCCGAAAGCCTGCTGCAGTACGCGACCACGCGGGACATCGCCAAGCTCTATCCCGGCAAGTCGGTGTACGCCTGCCTGCTCGATGAAGACGGCACCTTCGCCGACGACTGCATCGTCTACCGCACCGGGCCCAACGCCTTCATGGTGGTCCACGGCGCCGGCATCGGCCATGAGATGCTGGTCCGCTCGGCCCAGGGCCGGCAGGTGGCGGTGCTGTTCGACGACGACCTGCACGACCTGTCGCTGCAAGGGCCGAAGGCGGTGGACTTCCTTGCCGAGCACGTGCCGGGCATCCGCGACCTGCCCTACTTCCATCACTTGCAAACCCGGCTGTTCGACCGCCCGGTGATGATCTCACGCACCGGCTACACCGGCGAACGCGGCTACGAGATCTTCTGCAAGGCCGCCGATGCGCCGACGATCTGGGACCGCATCCTGGAGCAAGGCCAGGGCCACGGCATCATTCCCTGCGCCTTCACCGCCCTGGACTGGCTGCGGGTCGAGAGCTACCTGCTGTTCTACCCCTACGACAATTCGCAGATGTACCCCTTCGCCGACCAGAAGGCCGGCGACACGCTGTGGGAGCTCGGCCTCGACTTCACGGTCTCGCCCGGCAAGCAGGACTTCCGTGGCGCCGGCGAACACTACCGGCGCCAGGGCCAGGAGCGCTTCAGGATCCACGGCGTGCTGCTCGACGGCCATGTCGCCGCGCAGAACGGCGACACCCTGTGGCACGACGGCCGCCAGGTCGGGGTGATCACCTGCGCCATGTACTCGCGCCTGACCGAGCGCTCGATGGCCATTGCCCGGGTCGAGCCGCACATCGCCCGCCAGGGCCTGGCGCTGGAAGTGCGCGGCAGCCTGGTCGCCAGGGCCATCGCCCACGACCTGCCGTTCGACGACCCCGAGAAGAAGAAGCGCACCGCCAAAGGCTGAGCGCTCCCGACCTTGCCTGCACAGAGAACCACAGCATGAACCACTACATTCTCAAGATCGGCTGCCCGGCCACCTCCGGCATCGTGGCCGCGGTGACCACCTACCTGGCCGGGCGCCAGTGCTACATCAGCGAACTGGCGCAGTTCGACGACGAACCGGCCGGACGCTTCTTCATGCGCGCGGTGTTCCGCTTCAACGACGGCGTCAAGCCCGACCTGGACGCCCTGCGCCAGGGCTTCGTCGATGTCGCGGTGCCTTTCGCCATGGACTGGACGCTGGTCGAAGGCTGCCGGCCGATGCCGGTGCTGCTGATGGTCAGCAAGTACGACCACTGCCTCGCCGACCTGCTCTATCGCCACCAGAAAGGCGAGCTGGACATGCGCATCACCGCCATCGTCTCCAACCACCTCGACCTGCGGCCGATGGCCGAGCGCGAGGGCATCCGCTTCGTCTACCTGCCGGTAAGCAAGGACAGCAAGGCCCAGCAGGAAGCCGCGCTGCTGCAACTGGTGGAAGAGACCGGCACCGAGCTGGTGGTGCTCGCCCGCTACATGCAGATCCTCTCCGACGACCTTGCCGCCAGCTGTCCGGGCGGGCGATCAACATCCATCACTCGTTCCTCCCCGGCTTCAAGGGCGCCAAGCCCTATCACCAGGCCTGGGCCCGTGGCGTGAAGCTGATCGGCGCCACCGCCCACTACGTGACCTCGGACCTCGACGAGGGGCCGATCATCGAGCAGGAAGTGCAGCGGGTCGATCACACCTGGCTGCCCGATGACCTGGTGCGCATCGGCCGGGATACCGAGACCGTGGCCCTGTCCCGGGCGGTGAAGCTGCACCTGGAACACCGGGTGTTCCTCAATGGCGAGCGGACGGTGATCTTCCGCTAGCCAGGTATTTGCAAAGCACGACACGGACCCTGTAGGAGCGGGTTCACCCGCGATGACGCCGGTGAATCCACTACCGCAATCGCGGGTGAACCCGCTCCCACAGGTTCCGGTTGCCAACCGTTCCACTGCGGAGTACCCCACCATGAAACAACGCGTTGCCATCATCGGTGCCGGCCCCTGCGGCCTGGCCCAGTTGCGTGCCTTCCAGTCGGCCCGGGCCAAGGGCGCGGAGATTCCCGAGCTGGTCTGCTTCGAGAAGCAGGCCGACTGGGGCGGCATGTGGAACTACACCTGGCGCACCGGCCTGGACCAGCATGGCGAGCCGGTCCACGGCAGCATGTACCGCTACCTGTGGTCCAACGGGCCGAAGGAGTGCCTGGAGTTCGCCGACTACAGCTTCGACGAGCATTTCGGCCGGCCCATGGGTTCCTACCCGCCGCGGGAAGTGCTCTGGGACTACATCAAGGGCCGTGTGGAAAAAGCCGGGGTCCGCCCCTGGATCCGCTTCCGCACGGCGGTGCGCGACGTGCGCTTCGATGAGGGCAGCCAGACCTTCGAAGTCACCGCGCACAACTACGCCGAAGACCGCACCTACAGCGAGACCTTCGACTACGTGGTGGTCGCCAGTGGTCATTTCTCCACCCCCAACGTGCCCGACTTCCCCGGCTTCGAACGCTTCGCCGGGCGCATCCTGCATGCCCATGACTTCCGCGACGCCCTGGAATTCAAGGACAAGGACGTGCTGATCGTCGGCGGCAGCTACTCCGCCGAGGACATCGGCTCGCAATGCTTCAAGTACGGCGCACGCACCATCACCAGTTGCTACCGCAGCGCGCCGATGGGCTACCAGTGGCCGCGCAACTGGGAAGAAAAGCCGCTGCTCAGCCATGTCCAGGGCAGCACCGCGTTCTTCGTCGACGGCAGCAGCCGACATATCGACGCGGTGATCCTGTGTACCGGCTACAAGCACCACTTCCCGTTCCTCGCCGAGCCGCTGCGACTGAAGACCGACAACCGGCTGTGGCCGCTGGAGCTGTACAAGGGGGTGTTCTGGGAAGCCAACCCGAAGCTGGTGTACCTCGGCATGCAGGACCAGTGGTACAGCTTCAACATGTTCGACGCCCAGGCCTGGTATGCCCGCGACGTGATCCTCGGGCGCATCGCCCTGCCCCCGGAAGACCTGCGCCGCGCCGAGGACCAGGCCTGGCGCGAGGAAGAACTGGGCCTCGACAACGCCCAGCAGATGTTCGAGTTCCAGGGCGAATACATCCGCCAGCTGATCGCCGCCACCGACTACCCCAGCTTCGACATCGCCGAGGTCAACCGCACCTTCCTGCAATGGAAGCAGGACAAGTACGAAAACATCATGGGCTACCGCGACAAGTGCCACCGCTCGCTGATCACCGGCACCCTGGCCACGCCCCACCACACGCCCTGGCTGCAGGCGCTGGACGACTCCCTGGCGGCCTACCTGGCCGATGCGCCTGCCGCCACCCCGCTGACCGCGTCCTGAGGAATCCGGCATGCAAGCACCCGTGATATCCCGTCCGCTGGAGCCGGCGCTGTTCGCCCGTCATCCCCTCGTCGAGCGCCACCGCGTGGCGCCCGGTGGGCTGACGGTGGTGAGCCTGGAGCCGGACGATCGCCTGGAAGTGATCGACGTCGAGGGCGACCAGGGCGCCGAGCTACTGGCGTTCGCCGGCAACCGCGCCGCCCTCGGCGCCCTCGGCCTGCGCCCCAGTGCCGGCGCTGCCTGCATCGGCCATCTGCTGCGCGACGGCAGCCGCGAGGCCGCCCATGTCAGCGAAGGCCTGGCCCGGCGCGGTATCGACTGCCGCCACCTGCCGGACGCCGCACGGCTATGGCCGCCGGCGACGCCCGCCGGGCATAGCCGCGTGTTCCATTGCAGCAGGGCGCTGCTGGTACTGGTCGCCGCCCCTGGCGGAGCGACCCCGGTGGACAGCCAGGCGCGGGCCAGCGAGCTGCGCCTGCTGGTGCGCCGGGCCAGGCCCCGCTCCACACTGGCGCCGCCACTGCCGGCGCCGCTGGGCGAGCTGGTCGACGAGTTCACCCTCAACCCCGGCACCGCCCGCGATTACCTGGTGGGCGCCGGCCAGTACATCCAGGTCCTCGACGTCGCCGGGCGCCAGTGTTCCGACTTCGTCGCCTTCGACCGGCGCGGGCTCGACAGCGGCGCGCAGATCGACCTCGACCCGACGGTGACCCGCACCCTCAACGGCAACGCCTGGCCGGTGCCGGGCCTGTTCAGCCGCTACTACGACCGCAACCTGCAACCGATGCTGGAGGTGGTGCGCGACACCGTCGGCCGCCACGACACCTTCGCCCTCGCCTGCACTGCGCGCTACTACGAGGCCCAGGGCTACTTCGGCCACGACAACTGCAGCGACAACCTCAGCCGCGCCCTCGCCCGCCACGGCGTGTCGGCCCGGGCCGGCTGGCCGGCGATCAACTTCTTCTTCAACACCGCGGTGGATGCCCACCAGCACCTGACCGTCGACGAACCCTGGTCGCGCCCCGGCGACTACGTGCTGCTGCGCGCCCTGACCGACCTGGTCTGCGCCAGCAGCTCATGCCCGGACGATATCGACCCGGCCAACGGCTGGCAGCCCACCGACATCCATATCCGCGTCTATTGCGCACAGGAGCGCTTCAGTATCGCCATGGCCACGCGCAAATCCCCCGATGCCGAACCGGTTCTCACCCGGGAAAGCGGCTTCCACCCCGGCACCAGCGCCCTCACCCGGCAATTCACCGAATACCGCGGTTTCCGCACGCCGCAGGCCTACGACGGCTACGGCACCCTGGCCGAGTACCATGGCTGCCGCGAACGGGTGGCGGTGATGGACCTGTCGGCGCTGCGCAAGTTCGAGGTGCTGGGACCCGACGCCGAGGCGTTGCTCGACTATTGCCTGACCCGCGACGTGCGCAAGCTCGCGGTGGGTCAGGTGGTCTACGGCGCCCTGTGCTACGAGCACGGCGGCATGCTCGACGACGGCACCCTGCTGCGCCTGGGGCACGACGCCTTCCGCTGGATCGGCGGCGAGGACCACGCCGGCGACTGGCTGCGCGAGCAGGCGGCGCGGCTGGGCATGAAAGTCTGGGTCAAGAGCGCCTCGGAGCAGATCCACAATATCGCCGTGCAGGGCCCGCTGGCCCGGGAGCTGCTCAAGCAGATGATCTGGACCCCGGGCACCCAGCCGGCGCTGGAAGACCTGGGCTGGTTCCGCTTCCTCACCGGTCGCCTCGACGACTACAACGGCGTGCCGCTGATGGTTTCGCGCACCGGCTACACCGGCGAGCTGGGCTACGAGATCTGGTGCCATCCGCGCGACGCCATGGCCATCTGGACCCGCCTCTGGCAACTGGGCGACCCGCTGGGCCTGGTGCCGGTCGGCCTGCAGGCCCTCGACATGCTGCGCATCGAGGCCGGGCTGGTCTTCGCCGGCTACGAGTTCAGCGACCAGACCGATCCCTTCGAAGCCGGCATCGGTTTTTGCGTGCCATTGCAGAGCAAGCAGGCCGACTTCATCGGCCGGGCTGCCCTGACAAGGCGCAGCGCCGAACCGCAACAGCGCCTGGTGGGCCTGGAACTGGAGGGCAACGAGGCGGCGGCCCACGGCGATTGCGTGCGCATCGGCCGCGCCCAGGTCGGGGTGATCACCAGCGCCACCCGCTCGCCGGTGCTGGGCAAGAACATCGCCCTGTGCCGCCTCGACGTGGCCCATTGCGCGGCGGGGACGCTGGTCGAGGTGGGCAAGCTGGATGGCCAGCAGAAACGCATCGCGGCGAAGGTTGCCGCCAGCACCGTCGCCTACGACCCGGAAAAACGTCGGGTTCGTTCGTGAAACTGGATGGGAAATTGCAGGCAAGAGGGACAGGGATTGTCCCTTGCGCAAGGAGAACCTGACGATGTGGTTCAGCAACGCTTCCAGTGACCTGGCCAACGAACTGAGCCAATGGCTCGACCAGCTTGCTCGCAACGGCTCTGCCACGGCCCATTCGCCGGTATTGCAGCGCCAGCCGCGCCTGCTTGGCAGCCTGGAACACCTGCAGCGCGACTGGGGCGAGTTGCAACGGATCCGCCAGCAGGCCGAGCACTATGTGCCGCCACCGTGCACCGCCGAAGAGCTTGCTGCGCTGCAACGGCACCTGGCCGAGGCGCAGGCCCAGGTGGCACGCCTGGGCAGCGAGCGCGATGCCGCCCTGCAACAGCTCGACAGCCTGCACGCCGAGCGCGAGCGCTGGGACGAGGACCGCCAGGTCTGGGAACTGACCAAGCGCACCCTCACCGAAGGCTGCTGGGCCATGAACGTGGTCAATGGCGACCCGGACCATGCGCAGAACGTGATTCGCTGGTCGGAACAGTTCCGCGCCCTGATCGGCTATGGCCGCGACGAATTTCCCGATGGCTGGGACAGCTACTTCGCGGTGGTCAACGCCGACGACCTGAAACAGGTGATGAAGGCCTTCAACGCCGCCATGGCCGACGGCCAGGGCGATGGGCTGTATGCCGTGGAATACCGCATGCGCCACAAGACCCGTGGCGAAGTCTGGTTCCGCGAGCGCGGCCGCTGCCTGCGCGACGGCAAGGGGCGGCTGACCTGGGTGACCGGCGCAGTGCGCGAGATCAGCGACGAGAAGACCGCCGCGACCCTGCATGACCGCGAGCAGGCCAGCATCCAGGCCACCTACGGGCAGATCGCCCAGGTCGCCGGGGTGATCCGCGGCATCGCCGAGCAGACCAACCTGCTGGCGCTCAATGCGGCGATCGAGGCGGCCCGGGCTGGCGAGGGTGGCCGCGGGTTCGCGGTGGTGGCCGACGAAGTGCGCAACCTGGCCCGAAGGACCCAGGAGTCCGTGCAGCAGATCCAGAACATGTTGCAGTCCTGAAAAGCGACGCAGCCCCCTGTAGGAGCGGGTTTACCCGCGATTGCAATAGTGAATTCACCGACGCCATCGCGGGTAAACCCGCTCCTACAGGGTCCGCGTCACTGCCCTGAAACCACACAACAACAAAAGCCTTCAAAGGCTAGCAGTCCACTTCCTTCTGCCCACCACAACATTCCACAGCATGTGCATCGAGGATCGAGTGATGGAAGAACAGAAAGCCCCCACGGTCGAGGAGCTCAAAGCCCTCATCGACATGACCAACACCCTCAACATGGAGATCTTCTACTGGTGGTGCATCGCCCTGATGATCCTGATCCACGCCGGCTTCCTGTCCTATGAGATCGGCGCCTCGCGGCTGAAGAACGCCCTCGCCGCCGGGGTCAAGAACATCCTCGCCTTCGGCTTCATCGTGCCGACCTTCTTCCTGTTCGGCTGGGCCATCTACAACGCCTTCCCCGACGGCCTGGTGCCGCGCATGGACGCCCTCAGCGCCGCCATGCCGTGGAGCCAGAGCATGGGCCCGAACATCAAGGACAACGCCACCGGGATCTTCTGGGCGGCCTTCGCCCTGTTCGCCGCCACCACCGGTTCGATCCTGTCCGGGGCGATCATCGAGCGTGCGCGCATGAGTGCCTTCATCATCATGACCGTGCTGCTCGGTTCGGTGCTGTGGCTGTTCGGCGCAGCCTGGGGCTGGCACCCACAAGGCTGGCTGACCGTGCAGTGGGGCTACCATGACGTCGGCGCGGCGGGCGTGGTGCACATGATCGCCGGCTTCTTCGCCCTTGCCGTGGTGATCAACCTCGGCGCACGCATCGGCCGCTTCAACCCGGACGGCAGCGCCAACGCCATCGTCGGCCACAGCATGCCGATGAGCGTGGTCGGCCTGATGCTGATCATCGTCGGCTTCTTCGGCTTCCTCGGCGGCTGCATCATCTACAGCTCCGGAGCGCAGTGGATCAACATCTACGGCCAGCCGACCACCCTCTCCGCCTTCGCCTTCAACACCCTGATGGGCTTCGCCGGCGGGCTGATCGGCGCCTACCTGACCACCCGCGAGCCGTACTGGATGATGTCCGGCGGCCTGGTCGGGATCATCTCCGTGGCCCCGGGCCTCGACCTCTACCACCCCGGCCTGGCCTACCTGATCGGCATGGGCGTGGCGGCCATGGCCCCGCTGGTGAACAACCTGCTGCTGAAACTGCGCCTCGACGACGCCGTCGGCGCCTTCGCCGTGCACGGCTTCGGTGGCTTCGCCGGGCTCGTGATCAGCGGCGTGTTCCTCGCCGGCTACCCGAACATGAACGGCATGGCCGAGATCAGCTTCATGGGGCAACTGGGCGGTGCGGTGGTGATGGCGGCCCTGGGCTTCATCCCCGGCTACCTGGTCTCCTGGGCCCTGAAGAAGGCCGGCGTGTTGCGCGTCCCGGCGCATGCCGAGGAACGCGGCCTGGACCTGACCGAAGTGCCGGCCCAGGCCTATCCGGAATGGAGTGGAATCTACGGCGAGCCCGCCAAGCCACAGGCTCGCCTGGTCGCAGAAAGCAAAGCCACCGTCTGAGGAGAACCCGCATGAGCATCAGCACCTACGAAGGCGCCAGCGCCGTCTTCACCTTCGCCGACAAACCCGCCGTGCTCGGCGTGATCACTGTGGTGGTGATCGCGGTCACCCTGTACGCCCTGGTCACTACCTTCGTGCATGAGAAGCACAGCTACGCGATGGCGGACGAGGAACTGCCGAAGCTGAAGTAAGCGTCACTGGCCTGGTGGCGGGCAACGTCCGCGACCAGGCCTTCACGAACCCCGCATCAAACCGCCTGCCCTTCCCCCACCAGCTTCAACCCCACGATCCCGCCGACGATCATCAGCAGGCACAAGCCCTTCAGCACCCCCAGCGATTCCCCGAGAAACACACTCCCGTACACCACCGTCCCCAGCGTCCCGATGCCCACCCACACCGCATAGGCCAGGCCCAGCGGCAGTTCCCTGACCGACAGGCTCAGCAGGTAGATGCTCAACGCCAGGAACAGCCCGCAGTACAGGCTCGGCCAGAGCCGGGTGAAACCATCGGTACGCGGGATGATCGAGGCATACAGCACTTCGCAGGCCCCGGCCGCCAGCAGATACGTCCATCCATTCAACCAACCCACAGGCTTCTCCTTTCACGACAAATGCCAACGCCGGCACAAGGTGCCGGCGCTGTTTTCAACGGCGGATCAGTTGGAGTACTTGTACCCGACCTCGCCATGGGCAGAGAGGTCGAGGCCGTCCACTTCCGCCTCTTCATCCACCCTCAGCCCGCCGCACAGCGCCGCCGCCACCTTGAAGGCAACCCAGCTGCTGACGGCAGAGAACAGGATGCTGAACAGGATCGCCCCGCCGTTGACCGCCAGTTGCTCCATCAGGCCGCGGCCTTCGGCGAAGCCCTGGCCACCGATCGCCGTGAGGGCGAACACCGGGGTCAGCAGGCCGCCGAGAATCCCCGCCACGCCGTGCACGCCAAACACATCGAAGGCGTCGTCGAGGCCGATCATCGGCTTGAGCTTGTCCACCGACCAGACGCACACCGGGCCGGCGATGAAGCCCAGCAGGATCGCCCCCATGGGCCCGACGAAACCACAGGCCGGGGTGATCGCGACGAGGCCGGCGATGGCCCCGGAGATCGCTCCGAACAGGCTCGGGCGGCCACGGTACTGCCACTCGACGATCAACCAGCCCAGGGCACCGGCGCAGCTGGCAAGCATGGTGTTGACCATCACCAGCATGGCGAAGCCGCTGGCGGCCAGGGCGCAGCCGCCGCAGAAGCCGAGCCAGCCGACCCAGAGCATGCAGCCGCCGGTGTAGGTCATGGTCATGTTGTGCGGGGCCAGGGCCTGGGTGCCGAAACCACGGCGGCGCCCGAGCATCCAGGCGCCCACCAGGGCGGCGATGCCGACATTCAGGTGCACCACGTTGCCGCCGGCGAAGTCCTGCACGCCGAGGTTGAACACCCAGCCACCGCCCCAGCCCATATGGGCCATCGGCAGGTAGTTGAGAGTCAGCCAGAACGCCATGAACACCATGACCGCGGAGAATTTCATGCGCTCGGCAAAGGCGCCGACGATGATCGCCGGGGTGATCGCGGCGAACAGCAGCATGAACAGGAAGTACAGGTACTCGGGGATGGTGCCGGTGATCGAGTCCTTGTCCACGCCGCGCAGGAACAGCTTGTCCAGGCCACCGATGAACGACTGCAGCGAACCGCCGTCGGTGAAGGTCAGGCTGTAGCCGTACAGGGCGAACAGCACCGCTGCCAGCGACGCGGTGCAGAACACCTGCATGAGGATCGACAGCACGTTCTTGCTCCGCGCCATGCCGCCATAGAACAGCGCCAGGCCCGGCAACATCATCAACAGCACCACCAGCGAACACAGGGCGACGAACGCCGTGTCGCCGCTGTTGATGGTCGGGGTGGCGTCCTCGGCTAATGCCGATGCCGCCCCCAGCATCAGGGAAAGGCCCAAGGTACCGCGGACCACAGGTGAAAACCGGATCATTGCCCACTGCCTCCAATCGATGGGAATGCCGGTTTCCACGAAAGCGCGGAATCACCGGCATGGGGTGCCCTGCGGAGCGTCGCTCCGGAGCGGTGTGACTGCCCCGGCTGCAACGCAAGAGGTCTGCCAAATCGTGAAGCTGCGCGAAAATTTCCGCAGTCGATTGAAAGTAAAGGGTTTTTATCTAGCAACCAGCCCTCGGACCAGGGCCAGATCAAATTCCTGAAAGGAAATTATTTTTCTTTTGGTGCAATTAATTCGCACACATCACCAGTTTGGTGCTGCTGGCGCTCGAACGCTGACCTGCTGATGGCCTGCTGCTCCAGCAACAACACACGACCCACCTGCCCACCGGTTTTCCCGGCAAACCCAGCAAAACCGGGACTTTGCCCCGGATGGCGTGAAACCTGCTCTGACCCGCTGCAACGAATCCCTCAGAGACTCCCGCATGATCGAACGCCCTCCCTTCACCCGCCGCCGCTTCCTCGGCAACAGCCTGGCCCTCGGTGGCCTGGTCCTGGGCGGCGGCCTGCTCGCCGGCTGCGGCGATGACAGCCAGTCCGCCGCCAATCTCGACGGCACCACCCCGCGCTACGGCGGCCGCCTGCGCCTGGGCATCCTCGATGGCAACCAGGCCGGCAACCTCGATGCGCACAAGCCGGTGGGCAGCGGCATCGTTCGCGGCTTCGCCCTGTACAGCAAGCTCTGGGAGTGGGACGAGAACATGCTGCCGCGCCTGGCCCTGGCCGAAGAGGCCGAGGTCAGCGCGGACGGCAAGGTGTGGACCCTGCGCCTGCACAAGGACCTGGAGTTCCACCACGGCAAGACCATCGACGCCGACGACCTGCAGTTCTCCATCCGCCGCCTCACCGACCCGCAACTGGCCTCGCCCTACGCCGCGCTGCTGCACTGGATCGACCGCGACAACCTGGAGAAGCTCGACAACCGCACCCTGCGCGTCCGCTTCAAGGACGGCGCGGGCTTCGTGCCGTTGCCGGAAACCTGGGTGAATTTCGGCGGCATCGTGCCCGTGGACTATCACCCGGTGACCAATCCCGTCGGCGCCGGTCCCTACCGGTTCAAGAGTTTCAACGCCGGCCAGCGCTCGCTGTTCACCCGTTTCGAGAACTACTACAAGTCCGGCCGCCCCTACGCCGACGAACTGGAAATCATCGGCTTCAAGGACCAGACCTCACGCCTTGCCGCGCTCAAGGCCGGCCAGCTGGACATGGCCAACGCCCTGGCGGCCGAGCACCTGCGCCTGATCGAGAACGACCCGCGCCTGCAGGTGCTGACCTCGGTCACCGGCAACTGGCTGAGCCTGGACATGAACACGCAGAAGGCGCCGTTCGACGACCCGCGGGTGCGCCAGGCGTTTCGCCTGCTGGCCGATCGCGAGGAACTGGTGGCGCGAGTGCTCAACGGCCAGGGACGAGCGGCCAACGACCTCTATGCACCGAACGACCCTACCTTCGACCACGCCATCCCGCCGCGCCGCCAGGACCTGGACAAGGCCCGGGCGCTGTTGCGCGAAGCAGGGCAAGAAAACCTCAAGCTGGAGCTGGTGGCCGAACAGGAAGGCGTGGCGCTGTCCTCGGCCCTGGTGTTCGCCGAGCAGGCCCGTCGGGCAGGCGTGGACATCAGCGTGCGCCAGGTGGATGGGGCCACCTTCAATGGTCCGCAGCATACGGAATGGACCTTCAGCACCGGCGGCAGCATCGGCGCGCCGTTCCTGACCTGCGCGCTGCATGCCGATGCGCCGGTGTCGGTGGCGAACAAGACCCACTTCGACGATCCGCGTTTTTCCGAACTGTTCCTGCAGGCGCTGGCCGAACCGGACCTGGAGAAGCGCAAGCCGCTGGTGCACGAGGCGCAGCGGATCCAGTACGAGCGTGGCGGGATGCTGGTGTGGGGCTATGCCAACCTGGTGGATGGCTTTGCCCGGCGGGTGGGCGGTGCGGCGGCGGAGAAGACCCTGTTCCCGACCTGGCGCTTCGATCAGCTGTGGTTGCGCGATCAGGCTTGAGCCTATCAGGCTGCGCTATCGCGCGGAGAACAGGCCCAAGAGCGACGCGGCCCCTGTGGGAGCGGGTTCACCCGCGATTGCGTCGGTGATGCCACCATCGCAATCGCGGGTAACCCCGCTCCCACAAGTCCCCGCTGAATCAATGAGTTATGCGGTGTTCCATGAGAGCGGGCTTGTCGGGACGCCGAACC
>NZ_JAZDQN010000038.1:0-61299 GCF_036324125.1 Pseudomonas ulcerans
GAGGGGGTCGGATGGGACGGCGCGTTACACGTATTGTGTGGGTGCGGTTTCCCCCGCGTTTGCTTTCTTGGATTCAATACCGTAATCGCGGGTGAACCCGCTCCCACAAGAGTCTTAGCCGTAGCGCTTGCGAGCCTCGATCGCCAGCCCGCTGCCGATGCTGCCGAAGATGTTGCCTTCCACGTGCCGCGCCTTCGGCAGCATCGCCGCCACGCTCTGGCGCAGTGCCGGGATGCCGCTGGAACCGCCGGTGAAGAACACCGTGTCCACCTGTTCCACACCCACGCCGGCCTTGAGCAGCAGTTCATCGACACTACCGCGCACCCGCTCCAGCAGGTTGTCGATGGATTGCTCGAACAGCGCCCGGGTCAGGTCGACGCTCAGTTCCTTCTCGATCCGCCCCAGGTCCACCAGGCGGTTCTGCTCATGGGTCAGCTCGATCTTGGTGGCTTCCACTTCCATCGCCAGCCAGTGCCCGGCGCGCTGCTCGATCAGCTTGAACAGGCGGTCGATGCCCAGGGTGTCCTCGATGTCGTAGCGCATGCTGCCCAGGGCCAGCTGGGATTTCTGCGAGTACACCGAGTTGATGGTGTGCCAGGTGGCCAGGTTGAGGTGGTAGCTGGTGGGCATCAGCGCCTGGCTCTTCATCCGGCTGCCATAGCCGAACAGCGGCATCACGCCTTGCAGGCTCAGTTGCTTGTCGAAGTCGGTCCCGCCGATATGCACGCCGCCGGTGGCGAGGATGTCGTCCTGGCGGTCGTCGAGCATGTGCCGCTCGGGAGCCAGGCGGATCAGGGTGAAGTCCGAGGTACCGCCGCCGATGTCGACAATCAGTACCAGCTCCTCGCGCTCGATGCCGGACTCGTAGTCATAGGCCGCGGCGATCGGCTCGTACTGGAAGGACACGTCCTTGAAGCCGATCTTGCGCGCCACTTCGGCCAGGGTGTCCTCGGCCTCCTGGTCGGCGGCCTGGTCGTCGTCGACGAAATGCACCGGGCGGCCCAGCACCACTTGCTCGAAGTCGCGGCCGGCGTTGGCTTCGGCGCGTTTCTTCAGCTCGCCGATGAACATCCCCAGCAGGTCCTTGAACGGCAGGGCGGTGCCCAGCACGCTGGTGTCGTGCTTGATCAGCTTGGAACCGAGCAGGCTTTTCAGGGATCGCATGAGACGCCCCTCGTAGCCTTCCAGGTATTCGTGCAGGGCCAGGCGACCGTACACCGGGCGGCGCTCCTCGATATTGAAGAACACCACCGACGGCAGGGTGATCTTGCCGTCTTCGAGGACGATCAAGGTCTCTTCGCCGGGGCGGTGCCAGCCGACGGTGGAGTTTGACGTGCCGAAGTCGATACCACAGGCACGGGCCGGGGATGCATGAGTCATGGAAGCGGTTCCGGGGAAAAACGGCCGCGCAGTTTATGCCAGCCGTGGACAGAATCAAGACCGATTATCTGTCTGGCGACAAACCCTTGGCGGTCTTGAAAGGCTATGCTCTACCCCAATCTTCACAGGCAGTGCATTTCAACCGATGGTGATTCCTTAGATGGATTTCAAAGACTATTACAAGATCCTTGGCGTAGAGCCGACGGCGGATGACAAGGCGATCAAGACCGCCTACCGCAAGCTCGCGCGCAAGTATCACCCGGACGTCAGCAAAGAGCGTGACGCCGAGGACAAGTTCAAGGAGGCCAACGAGGCCTACGAAGTGCTGGGCGACGCGGCCAAGCGCGCCGAGTACGACGAGATCCGCAAGTACGGCGGCCAGCACGGCCGGCCGTTCCAGGCACCGCCGGGCTGGGAAAGCCGTGGCGGCGCGGGCGGCGGTGGCTTCGGTGGCGGCGGTGACTTCTCCGATTTCTTCAGCTCGATCTTCGGATCGGCCGGTCGCGGCAACGGCAATCCGTTCGGTCGCGCTCAACAGCAGCGCAGTGCCGGTCGGCGAGGTCAGGACGTGGAAATGGAACTGGCGGTGTTCCTCGAAGAGACCCTGTCCAACGAGTCGAAGAAGATCAGTTTCCAGGTGCCCCAGCACAACGCCATGGGCCAGCGCACCGGCGACACGACCAAGACCCTCAACGTCAAGATCCCCGCCGGAGTGACCGACGGCGAGCGCATCCGCCTCAAGGGCCAGGGCGCGCCGGGCGTGGGTGGCGGGGCGAACGGCGACCTGTACCTGGTGATCCGCTTCGCACCTCATCCGCTGTTCGATGTCGAAGGTCATGACCTGATCATCACCGTGCCCCTGGCACCGTGGGAAGCGGCGCTGGGCACCAAGGTGGAAATGCCTACCCTGACCGGCAAGGTCAACCTGACCATCCGTCCGGACAGCCAGAGCGGCCAGCGCCTGCGGATCAAGGGCATGGGCCTGGCCAACAAGCAGGGCCAGCGCGGCGACCTGTACGCGCAACTGAAGGTGGTGATGCCGGCCCAGTCGGACGCCGCCACCCGTGAACTGTGGAGCAAACTGTCGGAGAAGGCCGGGTTCAACCCGCGAACTCAATGGAGTAAGTGACCATGAGTAGCACCCTGATCGTTCAGCTGGACATGCGTACCTTCTGCCAGGAAGCCGATCTCACGGCCGACTGCGTGATGGAAATCGTCGAACACGGCATCGTTGAACCTTCAGGGCGAACGCCGGAGGACTGGTTGTTCGACGACCGTTCGCCGGTGCTGGCCAAGCGTGCGGCGCGGCTGCACGCGGAGCTGGAGCTGGAATGGGAAGGGGTGGCGCTGGCGCTGGAGTTGCTGGAGGAAGTGCGGCAGTTGCGCAGTGAGAACGATATGCTTCGCCAGCGGTTGGGGCGGTTCGTGCAGTAATTCAAGAACATCACGGACCCTGTGGGAGCGGGTTCACCCGCGATTGCGGCAGTGGGCTCACCATCGCAATCGCGGGTGAACCCGCTCCCACAAGGTCCGCTCTAGCGGCACCTACGTTGGAGGAACAGCCCCCGGATTCAACACCAGTTGCATGAAGGTCAGATCCAGCCACCGCCCGAACTTCACCCCCACCTGCGGCATCTCCCCGGTCACCTTGAACCCGAGCTTTTCGTGCAGGCGGATCGAGGCCGCATTGCCGCTCTCGATCGCCGCCACCATCACATGCTTGTCGCACTGGCGAGCCCGCCCGATCAGGGCCTCCATCAGCCTCAGACCCAAACCATGCCCGCGCTGGTCGGCACGGATATACACCGAATGCTCCACGGTATGGCGAAAACCCTCGAACGGCCGCCAGTCACCGAACGAAGCGTACCCGGCGACTTCTCCAGTCTCATCCACGGCCACGATGATCGGGTAACCCTGCACTGCGCGCCCGTCGAACCAGGCCTGGCGGTTGGCCAGGTCCACGGGCTGCTCGTTCCAGATCGCCGTGGTGTTGAGCACGGCGTCGTTGTAGATGTCGCGGATGCCCGGCAGGTCGGCAGGCACGGCGTCGCGGAGGGTGTGAGGCATGGTGGTTATCCACAGGCTGGGGCAGGCCGCCAGATTAAATGGTTACCAGCCCGCGCACACCTTCGGCCTCCATGTTTTCACCACGGCCCTGCTGGACGATTTCGCCACGGGACATCATCAGGTACTGGTCGGCCAGTTCGGCGGCGAAGTCGTAGAACTGTTCCACCAACAGGATCGCCATGTCGCCGCGGGCCGCCAGCTTGCCGATCACCGCGCCGATCTCCTTGATCACCGAGGGCTGGATGCCTTCGGTGGGCTCGTCGAGGATCAGCAGGCGCGGTCGGCTGGCCAGGGCGCGGCCGATGGCCAGCTGTTGCTGCTGGCCGCCGGAGAGGTCGCCGCCACGGCGCTGCTTCATCTGCAGCAACACCGGGAACAGCTCGTAGATGAATTCCGGGACCTTCTTCGCCTCGCTGGCGCCGAAGCGCGACAGGCCCATCAGCAGGTTTTCCTCGACGGTCAGGCGCGGGAAGATCTCGCGCCCCTGGGGCACGTAGGCGATGCCGGCCTGGACCCGCTGGTGCGGCTTGAGTGCGGTGATGGCCTTGCCTTCCCAACTGACGCTGCCTTCCTTGGCGGGCACCAGGCCCATCAGGCAACGCAGCAGGGTGGTCTTGCCGACGCCATTGCGACCGAGCAGGCAGGTCACTTCGCCGATCTTCGCTTCGAAGGACAGGCCGCGCAGGATGTGGCTGCCGCCGTAGTACTGATGCAGGGAATCGATTTTCAGCATGTTGTTGTCCTTACCTTCCCAGATAAACCTCGATCACCCGATCATCCGCCTGCACCTGCTCCAGCGACCCTTCGGCCAGCACACTGCCCTGGTGCAGCACGGTGACATGGTCGGCGATGCTGCCAACGAAGCCCATGTCATGCTCCACCACCATCAGCGAGTGCTTGCCGGCCAGGCGCTTGAACAGTTCGGCGGTGAACTCGGTCTCGGCATCGGTCATGCCCGCCACCGGCTCGTCGAGCAGCAGCAACTGCGGGTCCTGCATCAGCAGCATGCCGATCTCCAGGAACTGCTTCTGCCCGTGGGACAGCAGCCCCGCCGGGCGCTGGCGCGAGGCGTCGAGGCGGATGGTGGCCAGGACCTCGTCGATACGGTCGCGCTGCTCGCCACTGAGACGGGCACCGAGGCAGGCCCACACCGACTTGTCGGTCTTCTGCGCCAGCTCCAGGTTCTCGAACACCGTCAGCGCCTCGAACACCGTGGGCTTCTGGAACTTGCGGCCGATCCCGGCCTGGGCGATCTCGACCTCGCTCATGCGGGTCAGGTCGAGGGTGTCGCCGAACCAGGCCTTGCCGCTGGTAGGGCGGGTCTTGCCGGTGATCACGTCCATCATGGTGGTCTTGCCGGCGCCATTGGGGCCGATGATGCAGCGCAGCTCGCCGACGCCGATGTACAGGTTCAGCGCGGTCAGGGCCTTGAAGCCGTCGAAGCTGACATGGATGTCCTCCAGGGTCAGCACCGTGCCGTGGCGTGCGTCCAGGCCGGGCCCGACCACCTGGCCGAGGCCGATGGCGTCACGGCCGCTGCCCGCGTCGAGAATGGGTTCGAGCATGAACTCGGGATGGATCGACGGCAGTCTCATTGTTCGCCCCTTTTCTTCAGCAGGCCGACCACGCCCTTGGGCAGGTACAGGGTGACGAGGATGAACAGCGCGCCGAGGAAGAACAGCCAGAACTCCGGGAACGCCACGGTGAACCAGCTCTTCATGCCATTGACCAGGCCGGCGCCGAGCAGCGGGCCGATCAGCGTGCCACGGCCACCAAGGGCAACCCACACGGCGGCTTCGATGGAGTTGGTCGGCGACATCTCGCTGGGGTTGATGATGCCCACCTGCGGTACGTACAGCGCCCCGGCCAGGCCGCAGAGCACGGCGCTGAGGACCCAGACGAAGAGCTTGAAACCACGCGGGTCGTAGCCGCAGAACATCAGGCGGTTTTCCGCGTCGCGCAAGGCGGTGAGCACCCGGCCGAATTTGCTCCGTGCCAGGCGCCAGCCCACATACAGGCTGCCCGCCAGCAGTGCCACGGTCAGCAGGAACAGCACCGCGCGGGTGCCTTGGGCGGTGATGTCGAAGCCGAGCAGGGTGCGGAAGTTGGTGAAGCCGTTGTTGCCGCCGAAGCCGGTCTCGTTGCGGAAGAACAGCAGCATGCCGGCGAAGGTCAGGGCCTGGGTCATGATCGAGAAGTACACGCCCTTGATCCGCGAGCGGAAGGCGAAGTAGCCGAACACCAGGGCCAGCAGTCCCGGTGCCAGCACCACCAGGCACATGGCCCAGGCGAAATGCTGGGTGCCGGCCCAGTACCAGGGCAGTTCGCTCCACGACAGGAAGCTCATGAACGCCGGCAGGCCGTCGCCAGCGGCTTCGCGCATCAGGTACATGCCCATGGCGTAGCCACCGAGGGCGAAGAACAGGCCGTGGCCGAGGGAGAGCAACCCGGCGTAGCCCCAGACCAGGTCCAGGGCCAGGGCGACGATGGCATAGCAGAGGATCTTGCCCACCAGGGTCAGGGTGTAGGCCGAGACCTGCAGGGCATGGCCGTCGGGCAGCAGCGACAGCAGTGGCAGGGCGACCAGCACGGCGAGGACGATGGCGCCGATGGCCAGGGACAGCCGCGGTCCGGCTTTTTGCGTGGCGGTGACAAGCAGTGGCTGGTTCATCAGTCGATTACCCGTCCCTTGAGGGCGAACAGGCCTTGCGGACGCTTCTGGATGAACAGAATGATCAGCGCAAGGATGAGGATCTTGCCGAGCACCGCACCGATCTGCGGTTCCAGCAGCTTGTTGGCGATGCCCAGGCCGAACGCGGCCCACAGGCTGCCGGCGAGCTGGCCGACGCCGCCGAGCACCACCACCAGGAAGGAGTCGATGATGTAGCTCTGGCCGAGGTCGGGGCCGACGTTGCCGATCTGGCTCAGGGCCACGCCGCCGAGGCCGGCGATGCCCGAGCCGAGGCCGAAGGCGAGCATGTCCACGCGCCCGGTGGGCACGCCGCAGCAGGCGGCCATGTTGCGGTTCTGGGTGACGGCGCGCACGTTGAGGCCCAGGCGGGTCTTGTTCAGCAGCAGCCAGGTCAGCAGCACGACGAACAGGGCGAAGCCGATGATCACGATGCGGCTCCAGGGCAGTACCAGGTTCGGCAGTACCTGGATACCGCCGGACAGCCAGGCCGGGTTGGCCACCTCGACGTTCTGCGCGCCGAAGAACAGGCGGATGGCCTGGATCAGGATCAGGCTGATGCCCCAGGTCGCCAGCAGGGTTTCCAGTGGTCGCCCGTAAAGGTGGCGGATCACCGTGCGCTCCAGGAGCATGCCGACCCCGGCGCTGACGGCGAAGGCCACCGGCAGTGCGAGCAGCGGGTAGAACTCGATGGCGCCGGGGGCGTAGCGCTGGATCAGCACCTGCACCACGTAGGTGCTGTAGGCGCCGAGCATGAGCATCTCGCCATGGGCCATGTTGATCACCCCGAGCAGGCCGAAGGTGATGGCCAGGCCGAGGGCGGCCAGGAGCAGGATCGAGCCCAGGGAGAGGCCGCTGAAGGCCTGGCCGAGCAGTTCGCCCAGCAGCAGCTTGCGCTTGACCTGGGCCAGGCTGGTTTCCGCGGCGGTACGCACGCCGGCGTCGCTTTCCACGGCGGGGTCGAGCAGGGCTTCGAGGCGGGTGCGGGCCATGGGGTCCCCGGTCTCGCCGAGCAGGCGCACGGCAGCCAGGCGTACCGAAGGTTCGGCGGCGGCCAGTTGCAGGTTGGCCAGGGCCAGGCCGAGGGCGGCGTGGACGCTGTCGTCTTTCTCCTGGGCGTACTGGCGGTCGAGGAAGGCGACCTGGGCCGGTTGCGCGCTCTTCTGCAGTTGTTGCGCGGCTTGCAGGCGCAGGTTGGCGTCGCTGCTGAGCAGTTGATGGCTGGCCAGGGCGTTGTCCACCAGCCCGCGCAGGCGGTTGTTCAGGCGCAGCTTGCGCTCGCTGTCGGGCAGGCGGCCTTGCTGCAAGGCCGTCAGCAGCGGCAGGCGGCCGGGATCGGGTTGTGCCGCCCAGTCCTGGAGCAGGCGGGCCTGGTCGTTGGGCTTGGCGGTGGCGAAGTATTCGGCTTCGCTGGCGTGTGCGGCGAGGGGCAGCAGCAGGCACAGGCAAAGCAGGAGGTGGTAGAGGGCCTTGGGCATGGAGCGGGGTCCCTTTTCTGGTAGAGGGAGGTGCGGTGTTCTTGAGGGCCTCATCGCTGGCAAGCCAGCTCCCACAGGGATCGCGGGTGGCCTGCCAGCGGTGTTGCCTTCAGGGGATCAGTTGCCCTTCACCGCATAATCCGGACGCTTGTCATTGCCCGGAATGAACGGACTCCACGGCTGCGCCCGCAGTGGCTGCTCGGTTTCCCAGACCACGTTGAACTGCCCGTCATCCTGGATCTCGCCGATCATCACCGGCTTGTGCAGGTGGTGGTTGGTCTTGTCCATGGTCAGGGTGAAGCCCGACGGCGCCTTGAAGCTCTGTCCGGCAAGGGCTTCGCGGACCTTGTCGACATCGGTGCTGCCGGCTTTCTCGACGGCCTGCGCCCACATGTGGATGCCGACATAGGTGGCCTCCATCGGGTCGTTGGTCACCGCCTTGTCGGCGCCTGGCAGGTTCTTCGCGTTGGCGTAGGCTTTCCAGTCGCTGACGAACTGGGTGTTGACCGGGTTATCCACCGACTCGAAGTAGTTCCACGCGGCCAGGTGGCCCACCAGCGGCTTGGTGTCGATGCCGCGCAATTCTTCCTCGCCCACCGAGAACGCCACCACCGGCACGTCGGTCGCCTTCAGGCCCTGGTTGGCCAGCTCCTTGTAGAAGGGCACGTTGGAGTCGCCGTTGACCGTGGAGATGACCGCCGTCTTGCCGCCGGCGGAGAACTTCTTGATGTTGGCGACGATGGTCTGGTAATCGCTGTGGCCGAACGGGGTGTAGACCTCTTCGATGTCCTTGTCGGCCACGCCCTTGGAGTGCAGGAAAGCGCGCAGGATCTTGTTGGTGGTGCGCGGATAGACGTAGTCGGTGCCCAGCAGGAAGTAGCGCTTGGCCGCGCCGCCATCCTCGCTCATCAGGTATTCCACCGCCGGGATCGCCTGCTGGTTCGGCGCCGCGCCGGTGTAGAACACGTTCGGCGACATTTCCTCACCCTCGTATTGCACCGGATAGAACAGCAGGCCGTTGAGTTCCTCGAACACCGGCAGCACCGACTTGCGCGACACCGAGGTCCAGCAGCCGAACACCACCGCGACCTTGTCCTGGGTCAGCAACTGGCGGCTCTTCTCGGCGAACAGCGGCCAGTTGGAGGCCGGGTCGACCACCACCGGTTCGAGCATCTTGCCGTTGACCCCGCCCTTGGCGTTGATCTGTTCGATGGTCATCAGCGCCATGTCTTTCAGCGAGGTTTCCGAAATCGCCATGGTCCCGGACAGGGAATGCAGGATGCCGACCTTGATGGTCTCGGCGGCCTGGATAGTCCAGCTCAGGCCCATCGCGGCGATGGATGCACTGAGGGTAAAGGCCTTGATCAGACTGCGACGCTTCATGGGTGCTCTCTCCGTTGAGTTCGTATTTGGCGGTAAGGCAAATGGCGACTGCGCGGATAGAGCGATAGCAAGGGCTGTGCCGGATTGTGTACAGGCTCTGGAACAAGGGTTTCAGCGGATTGTGAGCGATGCGTGCACCGCCCTGGAGCCCAGGACGGAGGCACGGTGCAGGCCGTTGCGCGCTGATGGTGCGCAACGGCCTGGCGGGGCGGGGATCAGCGTTGCGTCGAGCTGATGTGGCTGCGCGGCTGGCGACGGCTGCGCACGAACTGGTAGGTCACGGTGAGGATCACGAACCAGATCGGGGTGACCATCAGCGCCTGGCGGGTATCGGCCTCGAAGCTCAGCAGGACCAGGATGAAGGCGAAGAACACCAGGCACGCCCAGCACATGAAGCGCCCGCCCGGCATCTTGTACTTCGACGCCGCGTGCAGCGCCGCGCGCTGTTTGCGGTAGGTCAGCCAGGACAGCAGGATCAGCGACCAGACGAACATGAACAGGATCGCCGAGACGGTGGTCACCAGGGTGAAGGCCTCCATCAGGTCCGGAATCACGTACATCAGCGCGGCGCCGAGGAGCAGGCAGGTGCAGGAGAAGTACAGGCCGTTGGCCGGCACGTCACGGTTCGACAGCTTCTCGAAGGCCTTCGGTGCATCGCCCTCCTGGGCCAGGCCGAAGAGCATGCGGCTGGTGGAGAACACGCCGCTGTTGGCCGAGGAGGCGGCCGAGGTCAGTACCACGAAGTTGATCACCGCCGCGGCAGCCGGCAGGCCGGCGAGGATGAACAGCTCGACGAACGGGCTCTTGTTCGGCACCACGTCACGCCATGGGGTCACGGCCATGATCGCGATCAGGGCGAACACGTAGAACATGATGATGCGCAGCGGGATCGAGTTGATCGCCCGTGGCAGGGTGCGCTCCGGGTCCTTGGCTTCGGCGGCGGTGGTCCCCACCAGTTCGATGCCGACGAAGGCGAACACGGCGATCTGGAAGCCGGCGAAGAAGCCCATCAGGCCATGGGGGAACATGCCGCCGTCATTCCACAGGTTGCCCAGGCTGGCGGTGCTGCCGGAGGGCGACTGGAAGCCGCTGATGATCATGTACAGGCCGGTGCCGATCAGGCCGACGATGGCGATGATCTTGATCATGGCGAACCAGAACTCGATCTCGCCGAACAGCTTCACGGTGATCAGGTTCAGCGACAGCAGCACGCCGACGCACAGGATCGCCGGGACCCACTGCGGCAGGTCGGGGAACCAGAACTGCGTGTAGCCGGCAATGGCGATCACATCGGCGACGCCGGTGATGACCCAGCAGAACCAGTAGGTCCAGCCGGTGAAGTAGCCGGCCCAGGGGCCGAGCAGGTCGGCGGAGAAATCGATGAAGGACTTGTAGTTGAGGTTCGACAGCAGCAGCTCGCCCATCGCCCGCATGACGAAGAACAACATGAAGCCGATGATCATGTAGACGAAGATGATCGACGGGCCGGCGAGGCTGATGGTCTTGCCCGAGCCCATGAACAGGCCGGTACCGATGGCCCCGCCGATGGCGATGAGCTGGATGTGGCGGTTGGTGAGGTTGCGTTGCAGGTGATGCTCCTGCCCGTCCTTAGTAATGTCTTGATTCATTGCATGCATTCCATAAATCGCAGTCTTCTTGTATGTGAAGCGGCGGCTAGGCTATCACGGGAATCCGCGGGGTAGACGCGACAAGATGACTCGACTTTAGGGGAATGCCCTGTTTTGAAGCGCTTGATGTGGGAGCGGGTTCACCGGAACGCCGCTCCCACAAGGGCAGTGCCGTTTTCAGGCCCGCGCCACCAGCAGGCGCTTGCCGAACACCCGGTCCAGCCCCCACACCACCAGCATCGAGATCCCTACCAGCGGAAACGCCACCCCCAGCACCACCATCACCACCGTCGCGGTCTTCCAGCGTGGCAGGTCGTGGCGCAGCGGTGGAACACCGAGGCCGCCCTGGGGACGGCGTTTCCACCACATCACCAGGCCGCTCAGCGAACCGAGCAGGACCATCAGGCAGATCAGCAGGATCAGCATCTGGTTGACCACGCCGAACATCTTGCCTTCATGCAGCATCACCCCCAGCTCCGTGGCACGGGCTACCGGGCTGTAGTCCTTCCAGCGCACGTCCACCAGGACCTTGCCGGTGTACTGGTCGACATGCAGGGTGGCGTCGTTGCGCGGGTCGTCGGCGAACACGGCGATGGTGAACACGCCACTGGCGGTCTTCGGCAGGGTGATGCTGTAGCCGGGTTCGACGCTGCGAGCGGTTGCGATGTCCTCGACCTGCTGCAGGCTCACTTGCGGCGCCGCCGGACCGCTGTCCATGTGCATATGGCCCTGGTGCTCGGCATGGGCGCCGCCGGACGCCGGCAGCGGCGTGTTTTCCACCGCCCACGGCACCGTCTGCCGCGCCGCGTTGTTCAAGGTGCGGGCTTCCTGGTCCGACGTGGGCACGTCGTTCCACATGGCCGCCGGAAAGCGATTCCACAGGTCGGCGTACTGCTTGCCCCAGAAGCCGGTCCAGGTCATGCCGCTGAGCAGCATCAACAGCAGGACCAGCGAACCCCAGAAGCCGCTGACCGCATGCAGGTCGCGCCACAGCAGGCGCCCGCGGGCATTCATCCGCGGCCAGAACACCCCGGCGAAACGCCCGCCCCGTGGCCACCACAGGTACAACCCGGAGACGACCAGGACGATGCCCCAGCCAGCGGCCAGTTCCACAACGCGGTCGCCGACCGTGCCGACCATCAGTTCGCCGTGCAGCGCCCGGGCCACGGCTTGCAGGTTGCCCTTGGCATCCTGCTCGCCCAGCACCTTGCCGCTGTAGGGATCGACGAACACATTCAGTTCCTGCCCGTCGCGCGTGACCACGAATTGCGCACTGCGATCGGCGGCGGGCGCCGGCAGGTACTGGCTGATCGCGCTGCCCGGATACGCCGCCTGCACCTGGGCCAGCAGGTGATCGGCCGGGTACTTGTGATGCCCGGCCTCGACCATCATCAGCGAGCGGTACATCAACGGATCCAGCTGCGGCTTGAACAGGTAGATGATCCCGGTGACCGCCAGCACGATCATGATCGGGGCTACGAACAGCCCGGCGTAGAAATGCCAGCGCCAGGCCAGGTTGTAGAAGGAAAACGATGGCTTGCTCATGCAAGGCTCCCGAATGAGGGGCGCGGCCAGCGGCCGCGCCCTGGCTGGATCAGAAACTCAGGTCGACCTTGGTCCACAAGGTGCGTCCCGGCTCGTTCACCGTTTCCGTGCCGGAGTAACCGAAGCCGGCGTTGCCCGCCAGGTTCAGGTGCTCGGCATAGTTCTTGTCGAACAGGTTGTCGACGCCGGCGCTGAGCTTGAGGTTCTTGGTCACGCGGTAGGCACCGTTGAGCGAGAACACGCCGAAGCCGCCGGACTTGTCGAAGTCCTTGCCGACGATGTTGCCGTAGTTCTCCGAGACCCGGTTCTGCGCGGAAACCAGGCGCCACAGGGCTCCGGCGCTCCAGTCGCTTTCGCTGTAGGTCAGGCCGAGGCGGCTTTCCAGGGGCGGCATCTGCGGCAGCGCCGAGCCGTCGCTGCTGTTCTTGCCCCAGGCGTAGGCCAGGGTGGCGTCGGCTTTCCAGTTGGAGGTCAGCTGGTAGGCCACACCCATCTCGCCGCCCATGATCCGCGCATCGACGTTGTCGGCGCGGGACACGTTGGCGCCGCCACGGTAGTCATAGAGGATGTAGTCGCGCACCTGGCCGATGTAGCCGGAGGCCCAGGCCTCCAGGGTCTCGGTCTTGTACTGGATGCCGAAGTCGAGCTGGGTGGTTTTCTCTGGCTTGATCGAATCGAAGGCGTTGACCGAGCCTGCCGGGCCGGAGGTCGGCGAGAACAGCTCCCAGTAGTCGGGGAAGCGCTGGGCGTGACCCAGGCCGACGTAGGTGGTGGCGGGAATATCCAGCAGATCGTGCTCGTAACGCACGAAGCCGCTGGGCAGGGTGTCGGCGCGGGTGTCGCCGGCGGTGGGGTTGGGCATGCTCATCATCCCCGAGCCGATGCGCTGGCGGAAATCCTTGGCCGAGGCGCGGTCCAGGCGGGCGCCGCTGATCAGGCGGTCCTGGCTGTCCAGTTCCCAGGTCAGCTCGCCGAACACGCCGTAGTTGTGGAAGTCGGCGTCCTTGGTCCAGGGCAGGTTGCCGTAGGTGTTGACCCCCATGCTGCTGCGCTGGCGGTGTTCGTTGGTCTGCGCGTCGATACCGCTGACCAGCGTCACGTCCTCCCAGCGCCAGGTGCCCTTGATGCGCGCGCCGAGGGTGCGGCGGTCGACATTGGCGGCCATGGGGCCGGCCATCATCCCGGTGCCAGAAGGCGTGCGCAGGCTGTAGTTGTCCATCACGTGGTCGGCGTAGTTGTAGTAGACCTGCGCCTCTATCTTGTCGAAGACCTCGCCGATATTGGCTTTCTCGAAGCGCAAGCCGAGGCTTTCGCGCTTGAACTGCGAACCGTCCATGCCGCGTCCGGCGTAGCGAGCCTCGCCGTCGCCGCGCCCGGCGGTGAGCTCCAGCAGGGTGTCGCTGTCCGGGGTCCAGCCGACGGCGACATCGCCGTTCCACTTGTCCCACTTCGACGGCACGGTGTCGCCATGGCCGTCCTTGTAGTCATCGGAGCGCGACTGGTTGCCGACGAAGCGTACATAGCCTTCGCGACCGCCGGCTGCAGCATCCAGCAGTTTGTCGAAGCGGCCGTTGGAGCCGGCCAGCAGGCTGGCATTGACCCGGGTGCCGAGCTCGCCGAACTTCTCCGGTTCACGCTCGAAGAGGATGGTCCCGGCGGAAGCGCCCGGGCCCCATTGCACGGTCTGCGGGCCCTTGATCACGGTGAGGCGGTCGTAGGTTTCCGGCGAGATGTAGGAGGTCGGGGCGTCCATGCGGTTCGGGCAGGCGCCGAGCATCACGCCGCCGTTGGTGAGGATGTTCAGGCGCGAACCGAACATGCCGCGCAGCACCGGATCGCCATTGGTGCCGCCGGAGCGGATCGCCGAGAAGCCGGGGATGGTCTTCAGGTAGTCGGCGCCATCGCTGGCCGGGACCGGCTGGCGTGGGTCCTTGGGGTTGGTGACGATGGTCAGCGGCGAGCTGGGTGCCACGGCGGTGATCACCGTCGGGCTGAGTTCCGCGTTGTCGTGGTCATGGCCTTCGTGGCCGGTTTCCGCGGCCAGGGCGACCGGGGCAAGCAGGCTGCCGCAAAGCAGTGCGATGGTCCCGCGCAGGGACAAACGATGGACAGGGGTAGAGCTGGACATAGGTTTTCCAACATCGATCGGTCATGAGGGTGCACGCGGGCACGGCAAGGGGCCGTTCGCGAAGCACGGGTCGTCAGGGTGTCAGGCGATCGAAGCGGAAGGTGGCGCGCGGCTGCGGGCCCCAGGGAAGAACGCCCGGCGTGGCGGGCCCTGGCGCGGGTGGGCGATGAACTGGCGGCTGGTCGGAATGGCTTCGCTGTTGAGCAGGCTCAGTTGTTGCGGCAAGGCCGGGCAGTGGAAGAACAGGCTGCAATAGCCGCACTTCTCCCACATCACATGCATCGAGGCATCGCCGCCATGGTGGCTGTCGCCGTGATGGCCGCCGCCCATGTCCATCTCCATGCCCATCGGCATGGAGCCACTGTGATCCATCGGCATCGACTGGGAAACCAGCGGTCCGATGAAGATCATCAGCATGGCGAACAGGCTCAGCCAGCCCGCGCGTCTGCTCCTGGAGTCAGGACGCGGTGGCCGGTGCCGGGCAGGGCGGGCGAAGCGCATGGCGCGCGGCGTTCAGCGGATCAATGCTGGTGGGCGGCGGTCCCTTCCGGCGGCTGTTTCTGCACCGCCACTTCGACGGTGACGTCACCGGCTTTCTCGAAGTGCAGGGTCAGCGGGAAGCGCTTGCCGTCGGAGAGCAGGCTGCGGTCCTTGGGCTGCATGATCATCACGTGGTAGGCGCTGGGGCTGAAGGTGACCTGGCCATGGGCCGGGACCACGACGTTCGGCACCTGCTGCATGCGCATCACATCGCCGTTCATCACGTGCTCGTGCAGTTCCGAGCGATCGCTGATCGGGGTGTCGACGCTGAGCAGGCGGTCGGCCTCGGCGCCCTTGTTGTCGATGACGAAGTAGGCGGCGACGTTGGGCGCGTTGGGCGGCAGTTCCAGCGACCATGGGTGGGCGATATGCAGGTTGCCGGCGTTGTATTCGTGGGCACTGGCAAAGGTGGCGGGCAGCAGCAGGGCGGCCAGCAGCATGACGTTCTTGAGCATGGGATATCTCCGGTCGATTCAGATTGTGCGCGTGTAAGAGCGTAGGTGAATCAGACCGAAGGGGAGGCGCGGGGATTGAGTGCGGGCCAGCGCTCGCGGGGGGTGGGCGGCGCGGGGTGTTGCGCGTCGAGAGTGCTGGCCAGGGTGTGTTCGGGCAGCGTAAGTTGCGCGGGGGTACCGGGCAGGGCCAGGGTCGGCGCGGCGCCGGAGCAGCACCAGCAATGCTGCATGACGGCATGCTCGTCGTTGCCCTGGCCGGGGTCGATCTGGCCGATGGACACGGCGATCAGCTTGGTGCCGCCGGTGGAGCAGAAGGCGCCCCAGAGCAACTGGTCGGCGGGCGCCTTGGCGGCGGACGCGGACATCGGCATCGCCAGCAGGTTGAACAGCACTGCGAAGCAGGCGATCCAGGCGTAGGCGAGCCGGTTGGAGGACATGGGGTGACCCGTTGGGATTCGAATGGTGGCTATTTAGCCAGAAGATCCGGGGGATGTAAAAAATGGGGGTGCGATGAAGTGCCGCAGGCGGGTTGACACGTAACCTTGTGGGAGCGGGTGAACCCGCTCCCACAAGGTCCTTGGTCAGCTTCAGGATTTGGTCCGGCCCAGCATCCCTCTCACAGCCTCCTGCAGGTCCGCCGGCAACACCACCATCTTGGCGTTGTCGCTGCCCGCCAGGTTCTCCATGGCATTGATGTAGCGCTCACCCAGCAGGTACATCGCCGGCGTCACATCGGTGCCCACCGCATTCTTCACCAGGGTGATGGCCTGGGCCGAGGCTTCCGCCAGGTTCACCTGGGCCGCGGCGTCCAGCTTCGCTGATTCCTGCCGCGCCTGGGCTTCGAGGATGGCCGCCTGCTTGGCGCCCTCGGCGCGGGTCACGTCGGCTTTACGCTCACGCTCCGCCGCCGCCTGGCGCTCCATGGCCGCCTGCATGTTCGGCGATGGCTTGATGTCCTGGATCTCCACCGAGCGCACGGTGATGCCCCAGTCCTCGGTCTGCTCGGACATTGCCTCGCGCAGGCGCGCCTTGATCTGCTCGCGGCTGGACAGCGCTTCGTCGAGGTCCATGGCGCCGACGATGGCGCGCAGCGCGGTCATGGTCAGGCTGGTGACCGCGTAGGTGTAGTTCTCGACGCCGTAGGCGGCCTTCTGCGGGTCGACCACCTTGGCGAAGCACAGGGCGTTGGCGACGATCACCGCGTTGTCGCGGGTGATGATTTCCTGCTGCTGCACATCGAGGATGATGTCCTTGGTCGGCAGGCGGTAGGCCACCACGTCCATGTACGGAATGAGGATGTTCAGGCCCGGCTTGAGGGTGGTGTGGTAGCGCCCCAGGCGCTCGACGATCCATTCCTCGCCCTGGGGCACGATGCGCACGCCCTTGAACACCGTGACGAGGACGAACAGGGCGATGGTTGCGGTAATGATCAGACTGGTCATGACAGTTCCTTTGTTGATGTCCCGGGGATGCAGGTCAGGCCTTGCCGACCCGTACGGTGTTGCCTTCGATGGCGAGGATGCGCACCCGCTCGCCGGCGGCGATGTCGGCGCCGGCGATGCAGGTCCATTCCTCGTTGCCGAGGATCGGCTTCTGGAAACGCACGCGGCCCTTCTGGAATTCCGAGACCGGCGCCACCAGCAGGCCGACCTCGCCGATCACCTCGTCCGCGGTCCAGCGGTTGTCAGCCTTGCGCGGCTTGAACACCTTGAACCACAGGGCCACGGTCAGCGACGACAGCACCACCCAGATGATCAGCTCGCTGGCCAGGCTCAGCCCCGGCCATAGCCCGGCGATCACCCCGACGGCCACGGCACCGATTCCGAACCAGATGATGAAGAAGGTGGGCAGCACCAGTTCCAGCAGGATCAGGCCGAAGCCCAGCACCAGCCAGATCCACCATTGCAGTTCCATAATCGCAGCCTTGCGTGGGAGGGGATCACGCATTGGAAACGCTTGCCCGGGTATTGGCAATACCCGGGTGGATTACCGGGCGTTTCCGTCGGTCAGCGCCGCCAGCAGGCTGGCCGGGTCGGCGAAATGGCGGTCGACGTCAGGCAGTTCGGGACGGGCGAGGATCAGCACGGGAATGCCGCGTTCACGGGCTACCTGCAGCTTGGGTTCGGTGGCGCCGCTGCCGCTGTTCTTGCTGACCAGCACGTCGATCTGCCGGCGTTCGAACAAGCTGCGTTCATCTTCCAGCAGGAAGGGCCCGCGGGCGCCTATCACTTCGCAACGCACATTGCCGGGGCAGGCTTCGAGGGCCCGCAGGGTCCAGAACTGCTCCGGGGGGATTTCGTCGAGATGCTGCAGCGGCTCGCGGCCGAGGGTGAACAGCGGGCGGCGAAACGGGCGCAGTGCCTCGATCAGTCCGCTCCAGTCGTGCACCTCGCGCCAGTCGTCGCCGGGTTGCGGCGTCCAGGCCGGACGACGCAGGGCCCAACAGGAAACGCCTGCCAGGCTGGCGGCGCGGGCCGCGTTGGCGCTGATTCGCGCGGCATAGGGATGGGTGGCGTCGACCAGCAGGTCGATGCCTTCGTCCTGGATGAAGGCGGCCAGGCCCTCGGCGCCGCCAAAGCCGCCCACGCGTACGCGGCAGGCGAGGTCGTCCGGCACGCGGCCGATGCCGGCGAGGCTATAGATGTGCTCCGGGCCCAGCTGGCGGGCGATGCGCAGGGCTTCCGCGACGCCTCCGAGCAGCAGGATGCGCCGGCTCATGCCTCGGCGTCCTTGAACACTTCCAGGAGTGTAATCGGCAGGGCCTGGCGCCAGGTGTCGAAGCCGCCCAGGGGCTGGGCCTGGGCCACATGGATGCGGGTCAGCTCGCCGCCATGGCGCTCGCGCCAGTCCATCAGGCGCACTTCGCTTTGCAGGGTGACCGCGTTGGCCACCAGGCGCCCGCCCGGGCGCAGTTGTTCCCAGCAGTGTTCCAGTACACCGGGAACGGTGACTCCGCCACCGATGAAGATCGCGTCCGGCCGTTCCAACCCGTGCAGGGCCTCCGGGGCACGGCCGCGCACCAGGTGCAGCCCGGGCACGCCGAGGGCGTCGCGGTTGAATTCGACCAATTGCTGGCGCCCCTCGTCGGCTTCGATCGCCAGGGCGCGGCAGGACGGATGGGCGCGCATCCACTCGATGCCGATCGAGCCGCTGCCGGCACCGACGTCCCAGAGCAGTTCGCCCGGGCGCGGGGCGAGGCGGGCGAGGGTGATGGCGCGGACATCGCGCTTGGTGATCTGGCCGTCGTGGCGGAAGGCGCTGTCCGGCAGTCCGGCCAGAGGCGACAGGCGTGGTGCGCTGGCATCGGCCAGGCATTCGATGGCGAGCAGGTTGAGGTCGGCGACGCTGTCGACGTTCCAGTCGCTGGCGGTGCCTTGCACATGGCGCTCGGCTGCGCCGCCCAGGTGTTCCAGGACGTGCAGGCGGCTGGGGCCGAAACCGCATTCGCGCAGCAGCGTGGCGATCGCTGCCGGGCTGCTGCCGTCGTTGCACAGCACCAGCAGGCGCTGGCCGCTGTACAGGTGGCCATTCAACTGCGCCAGCGGGCGCGCGACCACGGACAGGATCACCACGTCCTGCAACGGCCAGCCAAGACGCGCGGCGGCCAGGGCGCAGGACGAGGGCGCGGAAAGCACATTCAGCTCCGCGGCCGGCACCTGCCGCGCCAGGCTGGCACCGACGCCGTAGAACATCGGATCGCCGCTGGCCAGCACGCATACCGGCTCGCCGCGCAGCGCCAGGACCCCGGCCAGGGAGAACGGGCTGGGCCAGGCCAGGCGCTCGGCTTTCAGGCAATGGGGCAGCAGGTCGAGCTGGCGCGGGCTGCCGAACACCTTGGCGGCACCGAGCAAGGCGCGGCGGGCCTGCTTGCCGAGGCCGCTGAAGCCGTCTTCGCCAATTCCAACTATGGTCAACCAGGGCGCCATGCCGTTCCTCTTTTCCAGGTCAATCCGACCGGCAGGCTTGGCCCGCCGCCGGGCAAAGCAGGCATAATACCGCGCCTTCGCGACCACCAACGCCTTTTGACGATTGACGGGTGACCCCTTGAACCAGTCCCGGCCCGCTCCTGCCATTCGCCCCTCGGCCTGCCCGGGGTTGTGGCGCATCGTCCAGGCGCTGGATGGCGGCATCTCGCGGATCAAGCTCGACGCCGGCCATCTCGAAGCCGACCAGGCCGAGGCACTGGCTGCGGCCGCCGAGCGTTTCGCCGGTGGCGTGATCGAGGTGACCAACCGCAGCAACTTGCAGATCCGTGGCGTCGGCGACGATCACCAAGGCTTGGTCGCGCAACTGCTCGGCGCCGGTCTCGGCCCGCGGGAGGCAGCCGGCGACGATGTGCGCAACCTGATGCTCAGCCCCGCCGCCGGCTTCGATCCGGCGATGCTGTTCGACACCCGGGCGCTGGGCGCGCGAATTCTCGATCTGCTGCAGACCACGCCGCGCTTCCATGAGCTCTCGGCCAAGTTCTCCGTGCAGCTGGACGGTGGCGAGGACATGGCGATGCTCTGGCATCCCCACGATCTCTGGCTTTCGCCCCTGCACCTGGACGACCAGTTGTGGCTGGCCTTCGGCCTGGCCGGCTGCCCCGGGCATGACGCACCGCTGGGTGCGGTACCGCTGGCGCAGGGCCTGGCCCTGGTGCACGGGGTGCTGGCGCGTTTCCTCGATCTGGCCGATAGCGGCCAGTCGCGCATGCGCCAGTTGCTCGGCACGATCGGCGTCGACACCTTCCTTGCCGGCCTGCCGCTGGCCTTGCGTCGCGACGCCGCGGTACTCGAATGGCGCCGCCGCGGACGTGACCTGGCGCTGCACCTGGGTGTCTACCCCCAGCGGCAGGAAGGGCGGGTCGCGGTCGGCGCCATGGCGCCACTCGGTCGCCTCAGCGCCCGGCAACTGCGTGGCGTTGCCGCGCTGGCCCGGGAGTTGGGCGACGGCAGCCTGCGCATGACGCCCTGGCAGAGCGTGCTGCTGCCCAACGTGGCGAGCGCCCAGGCCGAGCGCGTGCTGGCCGGCCTTGCCTGTCTCGGGCTGGTCGCCGACGCCGCCGCGCCGCTTGCCGGCGTGGTCGCCTGCACCGGATCGGCCGGCTGTGCCAAGGCCCAGGCCGACACCAAGGCCGATGCCGTGCAACTGGCAGCCAGCCTGCGTCGCCGCGGCCCGGTGGCGGGCATCCACCTGAGCGGCTGCAAGCGTTCCTGCGCCATGGCCCATACCGCGCCGAGCACCCTGCTGGCGGTCGGCCCCGGACGCTACGACCTGTATTTTCACGACCCGGCGCAGCCGGGCCCCGGCACCCTCGCCGGGCGCAACCTGACATTGGAAGAAGCGGGCGCCACGCTGGACGCCCGCCACGGAGCCCCCTCGATGATTGATTACATCCGCGACGGCCAGGAGATCTATCGCAACTCCTTCGCCATCATCCGCCAGGAGGCCCGCCTGGAGCGGATTCCGCCCGACCTGGAAAAGCTCGCGGTGCGGGTGATCCATGCCTGCGGCATGGTCGAGGTGGTGGACCGCCTGCAGTTCTCCGCCGGTGCCGGCAAGGCCGGGCGTGATGCCCTGGCCGCCGGGGCGCCGATTCTCTGCGACGCACGCATGGTCGCCGAAGGCATCACCCGCGCGCGCCTGCCGGCCAACAACGAAGTGATCTGCACCCTGCGCGACGAGAGCGTGCCGGAGCTGGCAAAAGAGCTGGGCAACACCCGCTCGGCGGTGGCCCTGGAGCTGTGGCGGCCGTACCTGGAAGGCAGCGTGGTGGTGATCGGCAACGCGCCGACCGCGCTGTTCTACCTGCTGGAGATGATCGATGCCGGCGCCCCGAAACCGGCGCTGATCCTCGGCTTCCCGGTGGGCTTCGTCGGCGCCGCCGAATCCAAGGCGATGCTCGCGGCAGACAGCCGGGGCGTGCCCTTCGTCATCGTCGAAGGTCGCCTTGGCGGCAGCGCCATGGCTGCCGCGGCGGTCAACGCCCTCGCCACGGAGGTGGAATGATGCAGGCTCGCGGACGTTTGCTGGGCCTGGGCGTTGGTCCCGGCGATCCTGAACTGATCACCCTCAAGGCCTTGCGCCTGCTGCGCGAAGCGCCGGTGGTGGCGTACTTCGTCGCCAAGGGCAAGCGCGGCAACGCCTTCGGCATCATCGAGCAGCACTTGCAGAGCGAGCAGACCCTGCTGCCGCTGGTCTACCCGGTGACGACCGAAGCGCTGCCGGCGCCGCTGTCCTACGAGCAGATGATCAGCGACTTCTACGACGAAGCCGCCGTCAGCGTCGCCGAGCACCTGGATGCCGGTCGCGACGTGGCGGTGATCTGCGAGGGCGATCCGTTCTTCTACGGCTCGTACATGTACCTCCACGACCGCCTCGCCGAACGCTACGACGCCGAAGTGATTCCCGGCGTGTGCTCGATGCTCGGGGGCGCCTCGGTGCTCGGTGCGCCACTGGTGTACCGCAACCAGAGCCTGTCGGTGCTCTCCGGCGTGCTGCCCCATGACGAACTCAAGCGTCGCCTGGCCGACGCCGATGCAGCGGTGATCATGAAGCTGGGGCGCAACTTCCCCAAGGTCCGCGAGGTGCTTTCCGAGCTGGGCCTGGACGGCCGCGCGCTGTACGTCGAGCGGGCGACCATGGCCAACCAGAAGATCGTCGCGCTGGATGAGGTGGACCCGCAGTCGTCGCCGTACTTCTCGCTGATCATCGTTCCCGGCGAAAGGTGGCAAGGCTGATGACCCGACGCGCACCCGCCATTGTCGTGCTTGGCAAGGGCAGCCTTGACACCGCCCGGAAAATCCAGCGTTTCTACCCCGATGCCCTGATCCACGGCCTGGCCGGCCGGGTCGAGGGTGTCGATCGCAGTTATGCGGAGTTCGGCGCCACGTTGCGCCAGCTCTACCAGCAGGACACGCCGATCATTGCCCTGTGCGCTGCCGGCATCGTCATCCGCAGCCTCGCCAGTGTATTGCTGGAGAAGGGCGCCGAACCGCCGGTACTGGCGGTGGCCGAGGACGGCAGCGCGGTGGTGCCGTTGCTGGGCGGGCTCGGTGGGGTGAACTTCATGGCCCGGGAAATCGCCGCCGGGCTGGGCGTTGCCGCGGCGATCACCACCAGCGGTGAGCTGCGCTTCGGCACCTGCCTGCTCAATCCGCCCAGCGGCTACGCCCTGGCCGACCTGGAGCTGGGCAAGCGCTTCGTTTCCGACCTGCTGGCGGGTGAAAGCGTGCGCATCGAAGGCGCGGCACCGTGGCTGGACGAAGCTCACCTGCCGCAGCGCGATGACGCGCAACTGACCATCCGCGTCGGCTGTGGCGAACGTGAGGCGGCGGCCAATGAACTGCTGATCCATCCGCGCTGCGTGCTGGTGGCGGTCGATACCAGTGTTCCGGCTCTGGCCGAGGCGGTGCGCGGGGCATTGCACCAGGCGAAGATCGCCGAGGCTTCGCTGGCCTGCCTGCTCGCCAGTGAAGCAGACATGGCCGACCCGGCCCTGCACGCGGCGGCTGCCGAGTTGGGCGTGCCGCTGCGCTTCGCCTCGGCACAGGCCTCGGTCAGTGCCCTGGCGGCCCAGGCGCTGCCGCAACTGCTGGCGCCGCAGGCGGTGGGCGAGGGCCTGGCGATTGCCGTGGCCGCCGAGCCGATCGATCCGCAGCGCATCGGTCGCGCCCGTGGCCGCGTCGCGGTGATCGGCCTCGGCCCTGGCGCTGCCGAGCTGATGGCACCGGCGGTCAAGGCCGAACTGGCCCGGGCCAACGATGTGCTGGGCTACGAGACCTACGTACGCATGGCCGGGCCGTTCCGTGCCGACCAGGTGCTGCACTGCACCGACAACCGTGAGGAACTGCAACGCGCCCGCCACGCCTTCGAGCTGGCGGCACAGGGGCGTTCGGTGATCGTGGTCTCGTCCGGCGATCCCGGCGTGTTCGCCATGGCCGCGGCGGTCCTGGAAGCACTGGAGGCGTCGAGCGATCCGGCCTGGCACCGGGTCGAGCTGGAAATGCTCCCGGGCATCTCCGCCTCGCTGGCCACTGCGGCGCAGGCCGGTGCGCCGCTGGGGCACGACTTCTGCGTGATCTCGCTGTCGGACAACCTCAAGCCCTGGTCGATCATCGAGAAGCGCCTCGACCTGGCCGCCCAGGCTGACCTGGCCATGGCCTTCTACAACCCGATCTCCCGCGCCCGGCCATGGCAGCTGGGCCAGGCCCTGGACATCGTGCGCCGGCACCGTGATGCCGCGACCCCGGTGGTGCTGGGACGCGATATCGCCCGGCCCGGACAGTCGCTGAAGGTGGTGACGCTGGGCGAGCTTGTGCCGGAGATGGTCGACATGCGCACCATGGTCCTGGTCGGGTCCTCCACCACCCGCACCTTCCCCCGTGCCGACGGCGGCGAGTGGGTCTACACGCCGCGCTGGTATCCAGCCACCTGAGTCCACGGTTTGCCTGGCAAAACCAGGAACGGCGGGGAAAGGTTTCGTTCCTGACCTCGCCGGCATTGCGACTTACCTTGGCGTTCCCTCCTTCCGGAGGGATCACCGAGAAAGGATCTTGCAATGACCGACAACAGCAACGAAACCCTGTCCCTCAGCTCCGCCGCCGTGGTTGAGAGCTCCCTGCTGGCCTTCGGCGCCGGCATGTCAGCGCAGAATCGCCAGGACGCGAAGAACAGCTACCTGTTCGCCAGTCTCGTCGCCAACAAGCGACACAACCAGCTCACCCTCAGCGAAGCCTGGTTCGATTATTTCCTCGAAGCCATGAGCGACTGCGGCTGGTCCGTGGCCCAGCGCACCTATGAAAAGGAAAGCAGCACCGAGCAATCGCTCACCCTCGCCAATGTCGCGGTCAAGGCCGTGCAGGCCGCGGCCGGCAGCCTGCTCCAGGGCGGACCGCTGGTCCAGGCGCTGAGCCTGCTCGCGGAGCATGCCATCGCCGGCCTGGGCAAGGACGAGCAGGCCCTGACCGTGTTCAAGCGCAACCTGTATCAGCAGTCCAACGTCATGGTCGGCGTGGCCTCGTGCATCGAGACCAAGGACGGCGAGGTGGTCATGGCCCTCGGTGCGATCCAGCGCACCGTGCGTCGTGAAGATGTCGACGTGCTGCTGTTCGACTGGGACAGCAACACCTCGGCCACCTATCGCAGCACGGCCGCCCTGTCGTTCAACAGCCAGGTCTATGCGCGGACCCGCGACATCGTCGAGCAGCGCCTGGGTGATCGCGCGGTGTCGCGGATCATGGACTACCCGATCTGATCGAGCGTCGAGCCCCTGGTGATTTTCTGGAGTTAACGGACATGGATGTCGACGGCTATACGATGTGGGTCACGGGGGGCAGCCTGGTGCTGGTCGCGCCGCAGGTCAGCGAACTGGAGTGTCGCAACGTGCTGCTCACCCTGCGTGACGCGCAAGCGTGGGCTGATGGCCAGATGGCCTCGCGCTTCGCACAGCACCGGCGCTGGTATCGCGCCTATCGCGGCGCCCTGGGCCGCCGTGGCTGGCGGGTGACCCACAGTTGCCAGAGCGTGGAGACTGCGGGAGGTCGCACCCTGTTGGCGCCCACCCAGCCATTGCTGCTGTGGCTGGGCAGCCTGCACGCCGAGCTGGGTGATGTGCTGGAACTGGGCATCGAGGCGCTGACGATGAATCCCCAGGGGTTCGAACAACTTTCACGCCACGCAGTGCGCGGCTTTCGCGGCGCCACGCAGGTGGTCTTGGAACTGGGCGTGTTACGTCCAGGCTCGCAACTGAGCCTGTGCAGTATCGCCCTGGAAACCACCACGACACTGGGCGCGGACTGGCTGACCGCACCGCTGTCGGGGACAAGCTTGCGCGGCGACCTGTATTTCCAGGGCTTGATGGCCGAGCCTGCGCCGGAGCTGCGGGATGTCGGACGCAACGACTTCCAGCGTCTTGTGCGCGTCGGCCATACCCTTCATTGAGGCTATCTCGTCATGACAGAACAACTCCGGGCATCGGTGGTGGGCAACGCCCTGGTGTCCTTCTTTCCCGATGTCGACCAGACCATGCGCGAGCGGGTCCAGGCGGCCATGCTGTTTGCCCAGCGCGCCACCCGCGAAGTGGTCGCCAGCGGCCAGGTCAGCGATGGCTACGACTACTACCTGCAGCAACTGAAATTCCTTGGCTGGGACGCGACATCGCCGCGCGAGCCCTTCGATCCGGAGCTGCAGCGGCGCAAGGTGCTGGACGAGATGCTGGCGCGTATCGGAGCCACTGCCGGCCATGAGTTCTCCACGGTGACGCGCTGGTCCCTGGACACGCTGGAACTCAACCAGCCAGCCCTGTTTCGCTTCGAGGAGCGCTCGCTGCAGCAGGCGGCATTCCAGCTGCTGCCCTGCCGGGTCAACCGGCCCGGCTACCTCGACATGGTGCTCTATCACGAAACCCTGGAACGGGAGGAGCGCCTGAGTGGGTTCCTGTTCCGCGAGCGGGTGGTCACCGGCGTGCGCGCCGAACTGGTACGTTTCAATGCGCGGCTGTTCGAGCAGCAGTTCGGCGAACGGGTCCGGCAGCGCCTGTACCAGGCCTTGCTGGAAGAAGTCTGCGAACTCTGATCAGGACACCAGGTAACCCTTGATCCCGGTGAAGATGATCTGCGCGGCCAGGGCACAGACGAACAGCCCCATCAGCCGGCTGACAATCTGCAGGCCCTGGTCGCCGAGGATCCGCTCGATGCGGTTCGACAGGTAGAGCACCAGGCCGACGGTGACGCTGGCCAGGGCGATACTGACGATGGCCAGCAGCTTGTCGTCCCAGTGCGGCTGGCTGACCCCCATCACCAGCAGGGCACCGATGGTCCCCGGGCCGACGGTGAGGGGAATGGTCAGCGGGACGATGGTCACGTCCTGCTGCACGTTGTCGGTCTGCACCGCCGATTTGCCCTGGGCCATGCCCAGCGCCGAAATGAACAGGACGCTGCCGGCGCCAATGCGGAAGGCATCCGGGGTGATGCCGAAGACGCCGAAGATCACCCGCCCGAACAGGTACAGCAGCACGCTGGCCACCAGCACGCCCATCGCCACTTTCCAGGCCAGGTGCTTGCGCTCCTTGCTGGAGTAGCCGCGGGTCAGGCTGATGAAGCAGGACAGGACGAAGAACGGGCTGTAGAGCACGAGCATTTTCAGGTAAACGCTGAACAACTCATGGAGCATGGTCTGGGCTCGCGAAAGAGGGGAGGCAAGTGTATCAGCGCGGCAGTGGCGCATCGGCAGGCGGGCGCGTCTGTTCGCGACGGGCCACCCAGTACTCGACCTGCTCGCGCAGTTGCGACAGCTCCACCGGCTTGGACATGTGCCCGTCCATGCCGGCGATGCGCGCGCGTTCCTTGTGTTCGGCGAGGATATGCGCGGTCAGCGCCACCACGGGCGTACGCGGGCGGCCCATGGCGGTCTCCCAGGCGCGCAGTTGCTGGGTCGCGGAGAAGCCGTCGAGGATCGGCATCTCGCAGTCCATCAGCACCAGGTCGTACTGCTTGGCCTTCATCGCCTTCAGCGCTTCCTCGCCATTGCTGGCGGTGTCCGGCTCGATGCTGAGCTTGCCGAGCATGCCGCGGATGACCTTGGTGGAGATGCTGTTGTCCTCGGCGACGAGAATGCGGAAATCCGCCGGCAGGTCGATCGGCACCGGCTTGGGCGGTGGCGCCAGGCTCGGTGGCGGGGCCTTGCTGCGTTGCGCCAGTTCCTCGGCGAGGGTGGTCTTGAGGGTGTAGCCGGCCACCGGCTTGGCCAGGATGCGCTTGACCCCGGCATTGCGCGCGATGATCTTGCTCGGCGCATTGCTGATGCCGGTGAGCATGACCAGCAGGATGTCGTGGTTCAGGCTCGGGTCTTCCTTGATCTTGGCCGCCAGTTGCATGCCGGTCATGCCTGGCATGTTCTGGTCCAGCAGGACCGCGTCGAAGTAGTCGCGCAGGTGCGCCTTGGTCCGCAGCAGGGCCAGCGCTTCCTTGCCCGATGGCACGGCGCTGACGTTCATGCCCCAGGCGCCGCACTGCTGCACCAGGACCTTGCGGCAAGTGTCGTTGTCGTCGACCACCAGCACCCGGGCGCCGCGCAGCGAGGCATCGAGATCGGTGGCCGGCTGCTCCAGGCGCTGGGCGTCGAGCGGCAGGGTCAGCCACAAGGTGTTGCCCTGGTTGTGGCTGGTCTTGATGCCGAATTCGCCGTGCATCAGGTTGATCAACTGCTTGGCAATGACCAGGCCGAGGTGCCCGCCCAGCTTGTTGCTGGAAAGGAAATGCTTGCTGTGCAGTTCGGCCTGCAGCAGGGCGTCGCGTTCGCCGGCCTGCATGGATTCGCCGCTGTCCTGCACGGCGATGCGCAGGCGCGGACTGTCGCCGCGCTGGTCGAGGGCCACCACCAGCAGGATCTCGCCGTGGTCGGTCTTCTTCAGGGCGTTGTCGAGCAGGCTGAGCATGGCCTGGCGCAGGCGCGTCGGGTCGCCGCTGATCACCCGTGGCACCTGCGGCTGGGTGAAGCTGATCAGCTCGATGTTCTGTTGCTCGGCCTTGGCCCGGAAGATCCCCAGGCAGTCCTCGATGAGCGCGTTGAGGTCGAACTGCACGTCGTCCAGCTCGATCTGCCCGGACTCCAGCTTGGAGATGTCGAGGATCTCGTTGATCAGGGTCAGCAGCTCGTTGCCGGCGCTGTGGATGGTTTGCACGTAGTCGCGCTGCTTGACCGACAGCGGCGTGCCGAGCAGCAGCTCGGTCATGCCCAGCACGCCGTTCATCGGGGTGCGGATCTCGTGGCTGATCTTGGCCAGGAACTCAGCCTTGGCGTTGATCTCGGCGTTGCTCGCCGCCTGTTCGCGGCTGGCGCTGAAGCGCGCTTCGTTGATGCTGCGCAGGCGTTCGCTGACCGCCAGGTTGAGGAGCAGGCCGCAGAGCACGGTGAGGCCGAGGAGAATGAACAGCAGCCACTGGGTCGGCGTGCGGGTCAGGCCGAGCAGGGCCGGCAGCACCACCAGGCAGCCGAGGTTGAAGATCAGCATGCTCAGGGCGAACAGGCGCGCCGGCGCGAAGCCCTTGTACCAGTGCCAGGTGGAAATGCCGAGCATGCTCAGGCAGCCGAGGGCGACCAGGGCGTAGGTCATCAGGTTCAGCGGCAGGGTGTCGACGAACAGCAGCAACAGGCCGCAGCACATCACCAGGATCATCTGTCCGTGGATCAGGCGGTTGACCCGCGACGGGCCGAGCGGTGCGAAGAAGCGCTGGGTGAAGGCCAGCCCGCAGAGGGTGGCGAGCATCACCGTGAGGTAGGCGGCTGGAGTCTGCGCGGTATGCCAGAGATTCCACGGGCCGCTGAGGTTGAGCAGGATCAGCGCGCTGAGCAGCATCAGCACGTGGTAGCCGGCGAGCCACAGGCTGCTGGCCGAGCGGGAATAGGCGAAGCGGGTCAGGTTGTGCAGGACCAGCATGCCCAGGCAGCCGATCAGCAGGCCGAAGAGCAGCGGGCGGCGCTGGTCGGCAGCGGCGTCGACCGCCGGCAGCAGGCTGATGCCGGGGCGCAACTGGTGTTCGGAGACCAGCCGCAGGTAGACGTCCAGCGCCACGGGGCTGGCTGGCAGGGACAGCAGCTGGTCGCTGCTGCTCAGGGTCAGCAGGCCGTTGTCGCTGCGACGACCGTTATGGAACTGCTGCAGCAGGTTGTTGCCGTCCAGAACATACAGATCCAGGCGCGACAGGTCGGGGGCGAAAACGCGGATCACCTGCTCTTGCTGGCCGGGCGGCAAGCGGTAGTGCAGCCAGAGTGCCTGGTTGGGCGCGGCGGCGTTGAGCTGGTTGAGTTCGATGGGGCTGAACTGGTTGCGGTAGCGTTCGGAGCGGATATCGCCGAGCTGCAGGTTGGCCTGGTTGTCGAGCAGAACCGCCCAACCGCTGCCGGAGTCGGCGAATGCCGGGGGCAGGCAGAGCAGGGTCAGCAGGCTGACGATGGTTCCAATGGCAATCCTGAGCCAACACACGACCATATCCCTTCCTAGCTTGATGCCGGTGCACCACTATGCGCGGCGCGCCGAGTCGAAGGCAAGGCCCCGGCGGGGCCCCGTCGACGGCCCGCAAGCCGCGCCACACGGGCGCCGGGCTTGCGGACGGGCGGATTACTCCTGATGCTCGCCACGCTCGCGGGCAATGGCACGATAGCCGATGTCCTTGCGGTAGAAAGCGCCTTCCCAGTCGAGTTCCGCAGCGAGGCGGTAGGCCTGTTGCTGTGCGGCCTCGACGGTGTCGCCCAGGGCGGTGGCGCAGAGCACGCGGCCGCCGCTGGTGACGACCTGGCCTTCCTTCAGCGCGGTACCGGCATGGAACACCTTGCCCTGCAGGGCGGCAGCGGCTTGCAGGCCCTTGATCGGCGCACCCTTGGCGTAGTCGCCAGGGTAGCCGCCGGCAGCCAGCACCACGCCCAGGCTCGGACGTGGATCCCAGACGGCTTCGATCTTGTCCAGGGCCTTGGCCAGGGCAGCCTCGACCAGCAGGACCAGGCTCGATTCCAAGCGCAGCATGACCGGTTGGGTTTCCGGGTCGCCGAAGCGGCAGTTGAACTCGATGACCTTAGGGTTGCCCGCCTTGTCGATCATCAGGCCGGCGTAGAGGAAGCCGGTGTAGACGTTGCCTTCAGCTGCCATGCCACGCACGGTCGGGTAGATCACCTGGTCCATGACGCGTTGGTGCACATCGGCAGTGACCACGGGCGCCGGGGAGTAGGCACCCATGCCGCCGGTGTTCGGGCCGGTGTCGGCGTCGCCGACGCGCTTGTGATCCTGGCTGGTGGCCATTGGCAGCACGTTGGCGCCGTCGACCATGACGATGAAGCTGGCTTCCTCGCCGTCGAGGAATTCCTCGATGACCACGCGCGAACCGGCGTCACCGAAGGCGTTGCCGGCGAGCATGTCGCGCACGGCTTCTTCGGCTTCGGCCAGGGTCATGGCGACGATCACGCCTTTGCCGGCGGCCAGGCCGTCGGCCTTGATCACGATCGGCGCGCCTTTTTCACGCAGGTAGGCCAGGGCCGGCTCGATCTCGGTGAAGTTCTGGTAGTCGGCGGTCGGGATCTTGTGGCGAGCCAGGAAGTCCTTGGTGAAGGCCTTGGAGCCTTCCAGCTGGGCGGCACCGGCGGTCGGGCCGAAGCAGTCCAGGCCGCGCTTGCGGAACAGGTCGACGACACCGGCGACCAGCGGCGCTTCCGGGCCGACGATGGTCAGGGCGACGTTCTTCTCGGCGAAGTCGGCCAGTTGCTCCAGGGCCAGCACGTCGATGGCGACGTTCTCGCACTTGGCTTCGGTGGCGGTGCCGGCGTTGCCCGGGGCGACGAAGACTTTCTCGATGCGCGGGTCCTGGGCGACTTTCCAGGCCAGGGCGTGCTCACGGCCGCCGCTGCCGATGATCAAAACGTTCATGTCAAAACCTCAGTGGGTTCGAAGGGCTGGCCTTCGCTTTGTGTTCGCTGTACGAGGTCGCAATGAAGCAGGTAGATGCAAGGCGGGGCCGGTTCCGATGAGCGGAGTTGCCGTCTGGCAATGAGCATCAGCGGAACCGGCCCCAACGCAGCAGATGCCTGCTTCAGTGCGGCCGATTGCCGTAAATCAGTGACGGAAGTGGCGCATTCCGGTGAATACCATGGCGATGCCCGCTTCATCAGCGGCAGCGATGACTTCTGCGTCGCGCATCGAGCCGCCAGGCTGGATCACCGCAGTGATGCCGACCTTGGCCGCGTTGTCGATGCCGTCACGGAACGGGAAGAACGCGTCCGAGGCCATGACCGCGCCCTGCACCTGCAGGCCAGCATGCTCGGCCTTGATTGCAGCGATACGTGCGGAGTTGACGCGGCTCATCTGGCCGGCACCGACGCCGATGGTCTGGCGGTTCTTGGCGTAGACGATGGCGTTGGACTTGACGAACTTGGCCACTTTCCAGGCGAAGATCAGGTCGTGGATTTCCTGTTCGGTCGGGGCGCGCTTGGTCACGACCTTGAGGTCGCCCTCGGTGATCATGCCGATGTCGCGGCTCTGCACCAGCAGGCCGCCGGTGACGCGCTTGAAGTCCCAGGCAGCGGCACGTTCGGCCGACCACTCGCCGCAGGCCAGCAGGCGCACGTTGGCCTTGGCCGCGACCACGGCACGGGCTTCCTCGCTGACGCTCGGGGCGATGATCACTTCGACGAACTGGCGCTCGACGATGGCGCGGGCGGTCTCGCCGTCCAGCTCGCGGTTGAAGGCGATGATGCCGCCGAAGGCCGATTCGGTGTCGGTGGCGTAGGCCAGTTCGTAGGCCTGGCGGATGCCGCCTTCAGGGCTGACGGCGACGCCGCACGGGTTGGCGTGCTTGACGATGACGCAGGCCGGCTTGACGAAGCTCTTCACGCATTCCAGCGCGGCGTCGGTGTCGGCAACGTTGTTGTACGACAGTTCCTTGCCCTGCAGCTGCACGGAAGTGGCGATGCCGGCTTCGGCCGGCTTGGCCTCGACATAGAACGCCGCGCTCTGGTGCGGGTTCTCGCCGTAGCGCATTTCCTGGGCCTTGATGAACTGGCTGTTGAAGGTGCGCGGGAATTCGCTGCGACCTTCGGTGGACAGGGCCTCGGCGGCCTGGTTCACGGTGCCCATGTAGTTGGCGATCATGCCGTCGTAGGCGGCGGTGTGCTCGAACGCCTTGAGCATCAGGTCGAAGCGCTGGGCGTAGGTCAGGCCACCGGCCTTGAGGTTTTCCAGGACGCTGGCGTAGTCGCTGGCGTTGACCACGATGGCCACGTCCTTGTGGTTCTTGGCCGCGGAACGGACCATGGTCGGGCCGCCGATGTCGATGTTCTCGATGGCGGTCGGCAGGTCGCAGCCCGGCTTGGAGATGGTGGCTTCGAACGGGTACAGGTTGACGGCGACCAGGTCGATCGGCTTGATCCCGTGCTCCTGCATGATGGCGTCGTCGGTGCCGCGACGGCCGAGGATGCCGCCGTGGATTTTCGGGTGCAGGGTCTTGACCCGGCCGTCCATCATTTCCGCGAAGCCGGTGTAGTCGGCGACTTCGACCGCGGCGACGCCGTTGTCCTGGAGCAACTTGAAGGTGCCGCCGGTAGACAGGATCTCGACGCCGAGCGCTTCGAGCTCACGGGCGAATTCGAGGATCCCGGTCTTGTCGGAAACGCTGATCAAGGCACGGCGGATCGGCAGGCGGGTAGTCTGGTCGGTCATTTCAGATTCCATAACGCGGTGGAGTCAGCAAAAAAGGCGACCTCACGGGGGAGTCGCCTTTTCTGGTTGGGATTCGTGCTTACAACAGGTCGTACTGCTTGAGTTTCTTGCGCAAGGTGCCCCGGTTCAGCCCCAGCAGCTCGCTGGCCTTGGTCTGGTTGCCCTTGACGTAGTTCATCACGCTTTCGAGCAAGGGGGCCTCGACTTCCGAGAGCACCAGGTTGTACACGTCCGTGACAGCAGCGCCTTCGAGGTGGGCGAAATAGTTGTGCAGCGCCTTCTCCACGCTTCCGCGAAGGGTCTGGCCCTCTTCGCTGGGGGTATTGAGGTGCTGTTTCAGGTTGACGTTGTCGCTCACGGGCGTTGTTCCACTCACTAAAGTCTCGGTCATCATCGTCATGCGGCCACCCCTTGTCCGTCCTCTGTCTCAAGGCTCTGTTGCCGTTCGCTGAAGAACAGGCGAACGTCGGCGCATTGCGCGTGTGTGTCTTCCAAACGATTGAACCGGGCGCGAAATTCCCTGGCGCCCGGCAACGTTGCGAGGTACCAGCCAACGTGCTTGCGGGCGATTCGCACGCCCATCACATCGCCGTAGAAGGCATGCAACGCTGCCAGGTGCTCCAGCAGAATCCCTTCCACTTCGCCCAGTCGCGGCGCCGGCAGCGTCTCGCCGGTGCGCAGGTAATGCTCGATCTCGCGAAAGATCCACGGCCGGCCCTGGGCGGCACGACCGATCAGCAGGCCATCGACGCCGGTGCTGTCGAGCACCTCGCGGGCCTTGTGTGGCGAGGTGATGTCGCCGTTGGCGAATACCGGGATCGACACCGCCTGCTTGATCGTCGCGATGGTGTCGTACTCGGCCTCGCCGGTGTACAGGTCGGCGCGGGTCCGGCCATGCACGGCCAGCGCCTGGATCCCGGCCTGCTCGGCGATCTTCGCCACGGTCAGGCCGTTCTTGTTGTCGCGGTCCCAGCCGGTGCGGATCTTCAGGGTCACCGGCACCTCCACCGCGGCGACCACCGCGTGGAGGATTTCACTGACCAGCGCTTCATCTTTCAATAAAGCAGAGCCTGCAGCCTTGTTGCAGACTTTTTTTGCCGGACAACCCATGTTGATATCGATGATCTGCGCACCCAGCTCGACGTTGGCGCGTGCCGCCGCAGCGAGCATCTGCGCGTCGCCACCGGCGATCTGCACCGAGCGCGGCTCGGGATCGCCTTCGTGGATCATGCGCAGGCGCGACTTGCGGCTGTTCCACAGGCTCATGTCGCTGCTGACCATTTCCGACACCACCAGGCCTGCGCCCATCCGTCGGCAAAGCTGGCGGAAAGGCTGGTCCGTGACCCCGGCCATGGGGGCCAGGATCAGGTTGTTCTGCAGTTCGTATGGGCCGATGCGTACCGCCGACATAGGTCTACCCTGTTGTGGGGCCGGATCATTAGAGTTCGAAAAAGGGTGGGCATGATACCCGCTCTCGATGACCGGATAAAGATGAATCTGGATAAAATCTGAACAGTTACGCCTATGGGGCGGGACGTCAACGACAGGCGCCCGACGCCGGAAAGCCGGCATCGGGCGTCGGCAATCACTCGGGAGAGCGGAAGCTCAGGCTGTAGTTCACCGCTTTCGGGCCCGGGTCGAGGATGTCCAGGGCGATGTGGATCGGGGTCTGGCTGGGCATCTCGGCCTTGCCCGCGAGTTCGCCGCTGAGGTACTCGGCGGGCTTGAAGCGACGGCTGGCGATGAGCTGGCCGTTGAGGTCGGCGAAGCGCAGTTCGAGCAGCGGGAAAGGCTGAGAGAACGGCGCACGGTTGTAGATGATCGCGTCCACCACCAGTGCACCCTTGAAGTCGAGATGGCTGCGCACCACCAGGTTGCTGCTCTTGATCCGGGCGATGTCGACCTTGGAAGGCACTTCGCAGCCGAGGGTCGGGCAGAGCTCCTGGAACCACGGACGGTACTGGTCCTGGCGGGCCAGTTCGTCGAAGTGATACCAGATGTACTGGCCGGCCAGGGCGGCGGCGGCCAGGACGATCAGCAACAGCCACAGCAGGCGCTTGCCGACCTTGCTGCGCGGTTTCTGCCAATCCAGTTGCAGCGGATCGTCGACCAGGTCGACCAGGGTGTCCTTGCGCGACGGCCGGGGCGCCTCGGGAATCGCGCCCAGTTCCGGGTCGCGGCGCTGGTCGGTGTCGAGCTCGTCCTGTTCGTCATCGTCACGGGCCGACAGGCGGGAGGCGCCGTCGGTCGGCTCATCCTCGTCGTCGATCTTCAGGGCCTGGACGCGGGGCGCTGCGACATCCTCTTCTTCCGGCGTCGGCAGGTCCAGCGACAGCGAAGGCTCGGTGCGCTCATCCGCCAGGGGCTCGTCGAGCAGGTCCGGCTCGGTCTTTTCCAGTTGCAGCGGCGGCTCGTCGACCACCACGGGTTCGTCCGCTTCGCGCTCGGTACTGGCGGCGCCGAACAGGCCGTCCTCGATCAGTTCGTCGGCGTGCGGATCGTCGCGCTTGGCGCTGAGGCTGTCCTCGCGCCGTGGGGCCGCGTGGAAATCGACGGTCGGCTGGATTTCCCGCTGTTCCAGGCGGGCCAGTTCGCGGTCGAGGTCGAGCTGGTCGAGGTCCAGCTCATGCAGGTCGACTTCCTTCCAGTGCTTCTGCGCGGCGGGCTCGACCTCTGCTGCGACCGGCTCGGGTTCGGCTACCGGTGGCGGGGTCAGCGCTTCTGGCGCTGGCTGGGCCGGGGCTTCGGGCTCTGGCGCCGGCTGCAAGGTGGCGTTCTGCTCCAGCAACTGGCGGGCGGCGTTGAATACCTGCAGGCAGTTGCCGCAGCGCACGACGCCGCGGGCCACGCTCAACTGGTTGTGGCTGACGCGAAAGCTGGTCTGGCAATGCGGGCACTGGGTGACGAAACTGTCGGTCATGCGGCGATCCGGGGGTTAACTGAAATCAGTCTAGTAGGAGCTGGCTTGCCTGCGAAGGACCGCAAGGCGGTCCCCGGAAAACTCACCGACGACGCCCGCTGATGCGTACCCAGCCGTCACGCACGACGATCGGGTCCAGGTCGAAGTCCGCCGTATACGCCGCGGCCACTTCGTCGCCCTGTTCGGCGAGGATTCCCGACAGCGCCAGCAGGCCGCCCGGACGCACCAGGCCGCTGAGTTGTGGAGCCAGGGAGACCAGCGGCCCGGCGAGGATGTTGGCGACCAGCACATCGGCCTGCATGGCCGGCATCTGCTCGGGCAGGTACAGGTCGAAATCGGCTTCGGCGATTCCATTGCGCCCGGCGTTGTCGCGGGAGGCTTCCAGGGCCTGCACGTCGATGTCGGTGCCAGTGGCGCGGCGCGCGCCCAGCAGCAGCGCGGCGATGGCGAGGATGCCCGAGCCGCAGCCGAAGTCGAGGAGGTTGACGCCGGTCAGGTCCTGGCCGTCGAGCCACTCCAGGCACAGCGCGGTGGTCGGGTGGGTACCGGTGCCGAAGGCCAGGCCCGGGTCCAGCAGCAGGTTGACGGCGTCAGGCTCCGGCGCTGCGTGCCAGCTCGGCACGATCCACAGGCGCTGGCCGAAGCGCATCGGCTGGAAGTTGTCCATCCAGCTGCGTTCCCAGTCCTGGTCGGCGATGACCTCGGCGTGGTGCTCCGGCAGTTCGGCGCCGGTCAGCAGTTGCAGGTGGGCGAACACCGCCTCGGGCTCGGCATCGGCTTCGAACAGCGCCAGCAGGTGGGTGTTGGACCACAGCGGCGTGGTGTTCAGGTCCGGCTCGAAGATCGGCTGGTCTTCGGCATCCATGAAGGTCACGGAAACCGCGCCCACTTCCAGCAGGGCGTCTTCGTAGGTTTCGGCCTGTTCCGGAGTGATGGCCAGACGAACTTGTAACCAGGGCATGGAGGTACCTTAACCAGGGGATTGGACGCAGTGTTGCGAAAGCCCGCCAGTTTACGCGAGCCGGACGGCAAAGGATAACCAACCTTTCTAACTATCTATCACCGCACCGTACCGGGGCTCGCGCAACCTGAGCAGCCTCATTCAACAAGGAGCGGGACGATGAGCATGAAGACAGAGGATGACGCGGCACGCCTGCCGCTGCTGCAACTGACGCGCTGGGCGTTATGGATAGATGCTTTCTTTGACGGGCGGCCGTCTTTCGAGGCATTCGCTCGCGAGCGCCTGATGATCCACCTGCGTTTCTACTACCCCACGGGCGATGTGGCGCCATCGTTTCCCCAGGCGCTGCTGCGTGGCCTGCTACAACGGATGATCGACGGACGATTGGCGGATTTCGACCCTGACCTGCACGGTCCGCTGCGTTGGCTGGATGGTGTCGGCGAACCTGAGGACGACGAGGGCTGGAGCGAGCGCCAGCAGGTGGTGATGCAGGTGATCGAGGGTGCGGCTTCCGGATTGCTGGCGGATTACTGCCAGATGCTGCAGCGCCGCTGGGCGCAGCGCCCTGCCGGGCTCGACGCCGACAGCGCCATGGGCGAGCGCTTTCTGAACAGCCTGGAGGAGCACTGTTCGGCACTGAAAACCCTGTTCTGCGTGGAGACCCTCAAGCGCTTCGATGGCGAAACCCTGCTGCAGCACCTCGGGAGCCTGGACGAGCGCTGGCGTCTGTCGTTCGCGGAGGAGGGCAGTCTGCCCGAGGCGCAGCGCCGGGAGGTCGATACGCTGATCCGGACGACACTGGGTGACTGGTTCAGTGGCCTGGGGCGTGACGAACTGGACAGGTTGCGCGACTTCCAGCGTCGTCATGCGTTGCTGCGCGAGCAACTCAGGTTGCTGATGGCGGGCGTGGAGACGCTGTCGGCCCATGCCCGCCTGGCGATCATCGAGTACTGCCGGCGGGTGCGAGGCATCGAGGTCGAACCTGACGAGCTGCAGGTCGTGACCCGCTTCGAGCAGCCGTACCCTGCGCTGACCCGTACACTGCGCCTCGCCGAACTGGTCGCCGAGGGACCATTGCTGTCCGGTGCCGGGAAAACCCGGACCTTGCAGCAGGACACCGGTGCGCTGAACTCGCTGCTGCCCGACGACCTGCTCGACGAACTGCTGCGCGAGGTCGATCCCCGTGCCACCTACCATCGCTGCCTGGCCGAGCGCTATGCCAGTGCCGAGGTGTTCGCCGCGCTCCACGACCTGAACGACCTGCGGCTGCAGCAGAGTGCCTTTATCGCGCGGTGCAAGGGACACCTGGGCGCCGAGAGTTATGCCCGGGTCCTGCGCGTTCGTGCGGACAACGGCGCGGGGCGGGACGAGCCCGGCGACAAGGTGACCGGGGTTTCCCAGTTTCCCGACGAGCCGCTGGCGCAACTGCTGCTGTTCTATCGCGAGGACGAACCCCGTCGCTTGTCCGACCTGGTGCTTTATGCACCGGGCAAGCCCGATGGCCAGGAATGGATCGAGTTGCCGTCGTTGCGCGCCCTGGCGGTGGAACTGGGCCGTTGGGTGGGCAGCGAGGCCGGCATGCGTTACCTGCTGGACCGGCTCAACGTCAAGGCGCAGCGCAGCGCCGAACAGTTCTACCTCGACGTACGCGAACGCCCGGATGCCTGGGATCTGTCCCGCGATCACCGCGGCCCGCAACATGGCTATGCCGAATGCAGCCGCTATCTGATCGGGCAGGGACGGGACAATCACCTCGACCAGGTCGCCTGGTACGAAGCGCCACTGTGGTTCGCCGAACTGCCTTTGGCCAAGCGCCAGTTGATTGCCGGGCTCAACGAGGACCTGCGCCTGCTCGACCAGGCGATGCAGCAACAGGTCGACGAGCAGGAAAGCTTCCTGGCCTTCTCCCGGCGTACGGTCAAGGCGGAAATCGCCAGCTACCTGCGCGAGTGCGGGGTGACCGAGGAGGTCGATCCGCAGACCATCCTGTTCGACTTCCTTCCCGACCTGGCCGGCTCGGCAAAGATCTCCCGCACCCTGCTCGACCTGGCCATGTATGGCCATGAAGACAACTGGGGCCTGGACAACCCGCGGATGCCGGTGCGCTCTTCCGTAGGGCAGGACCTGAGCGGGGTGCGGGCCGCCGAACTGACGACCTATCTGCGCAGCGCGTATATCGGCGAGCGTTATGCCAGGTCGATCCGCGATCGCTTCCTCGATCCGGGCAAGCCGGCCTATGCCAGGCGTCGGCAACTGCATTTCGCTCTGGCGCAGACCACCTTGCTGCGCGATGTGCATGTCACCCATGGCAAGGGAATGATCGAGGCGGCGGATCGCGACTGGCTGCTCGATGAAATCGGCCGGCTTGGCGAGGTGCGCCAGCCTCAGGGCGATTCGGCGGACAACATCGCCGGCGATGGCGTGTTTCGCTTCACCCTCGATGGGCGCAACAGCACGGGCCTCTACCTGTTCCGCCGGGTCGTCGGTGGTGTCGCCCACGACTGGCTGTACACCCCGCAGGCCCCCGATCGTCTGACCCTGCGCAAGTACAAGAGCTTCGCCGGTGCAGGACGCGGTGCGATGCATGACTGGTACCTGCAACACCTGCGCTTCGTCGATCGTCCCGTGGTTGCGGAATGGCTGGTACGGCTGGCCAAGGGCGAGGGAAGCCGCGACACCCTGCGCGAGGGCAGCCGGATCAGCGATTTCATGGCCGAGTACGACCAATTCCTGGAAAGCCACGTCAGCGATATCGAGGCGGTGACCAGAAGCCGTCGCCAGGTGATCACCGAGCAGGTGACCAAGGGGCTGCTGTACGCGGCCTTTCCCTTGAGCCTGGCGTTTCCTCCACTGGGTTTCGCCCTCGATGCGGTGTTCATCGCCATCGGCAGCTACAAGGCGATCGCCAGTCATATCGCCGATGATGATTCGGCGGCATTGGATCATTGGCTCGGCGTGGCCGCAGGGCTTTGGGGGATCGCCCTGCCGGGGGCCTGGGGCGTGTTGGGCCAGGTGTCCCGTGCCGGCTTGCGCAAGGCCAGCGAGGCCAGCCGCTGGAATCAGCTGACCCAGCAGGCCCGGCCGGGAATTCGTCAGGGTGAGCGAGCGGTGCTCAGCGTCATGGACGAACAGCGCGCCATCAAACGGGTGCCGGACAACCTGCGGCGCATGGAAAAGGGCGGCATCTGGCGCGGTGTCTATCGCCATGGCGGGGTGGATGGCCGGGAGACGTTCTACGTCAACCATCGAGGGCGCTACTTCCAGGTGCTTCACGATCGCGACAAGCACACCTTGCGCCTGGTCGATCCGCAGCATCCCCGGGCGTTCTACCGGGTGCCGATCCGACTGGAGGCGGAAAACCTCTGGCAGTTCAATAGCCAGGTGGGGGTGCGGGGTGGCGGTTCGACGCTTTATCTCGGCCAGGTACGCGAGGTGGCGGATGCCTTTGCCGCCAGGACCAATCCGTTGCCCCAGCGTGGGGCCTTGCAAGGCGAGGGGCTGATTGCCCGATTCGAGCCGGGCGGCAGCGACAACTACCTGTATTCGCTGAACATCGAGTCCTGCGTGGTGGCTTGCCTCTACAACCCGGCGAGCCGTAGCGGGGCAGTGATCCACATCGATCACAACGTCGGCCGGCTGGTGGAGGATGCACTGGAGTCGGCCTTGGCGAGCATCAATCGGGGCAGCCCCGGAGGGCGGATTCGCGCGACGCTGGTCGGTGGCGACTGGCTGTCCTCGGGCGCGGACATCGGTGGACCTGTGCGCTCGGCGCTGGCTCGACGAGGGATCCAGGCCGACTGGGATCATTGGTCGTATTCGTCGTGCCTGGGCAACATCTACGGTGTCCGCCTGGATCTGGCCGAAGGCGTCGCCAGCGTGTTCACCAGCACCCGTTCCAGTGTGCAGAAGGTCATCGACCCTATCTTGCTCGATGCCGTGCGCGGTGGCACCAGTGACATGGCCGGTCGGGCCCGGCGCTTCATGACGCGCTTCCAGCGGGAGCCATTGGTGCAGCACGCGGGGGGAGAGGTCACGACCTTGAGTGGCCAGCCGGCGACGGCCCGGCAGATCGAGGCGCACGCCTTGCAGCTCACGACCCTGAACTGACCGAGCCTCAAACAAGAAAGCCCCGGACCTGGGTCCGGGGCTTTCTTGCATTCAGCTACCGAAAGGCAGAAGCGGCGGGATCACTCCGAAGCCAGCTTGTGCTCCAGGTAGTGAATGTTGACGCCGCCCTTGCAGAAGGCTTCGTCGCGGACCAGCTCGCGGTGCAGCGGGATGTTGGTCTTGATCCCGTCGACGACGATTTCGTCCAGGGCATTGCGCATACGGGCCATGGCCTCGTCGCGGTCCTTGCCGTAGGTGATCAGCTTGCCGATCAGCGAATCGTAGTTCGGCGGAACCGAGTAGCCGCTGTACAGGTGCGAATCGACGCGAACGCCGTTACCGCCCGGAGCGTGGAAGTGCTTGACCGTGCCTGGGCTCGGGATGAACTTCTTCGGGTCCTCGGCGTTGATCCGGCACTCCAGGGAGTGACCGCGGATCACCACGTCATCCTGGGTGAACGACAGCTTGTTGCCAGCGGCGATGCTCAGCATCTCCTTGACGATGTCGATACCGGTGACCATTTCCGAAACCGGGTGCTCTACCTGCACGCGAGTGTTCATCTCGATGAAGTAGAAGCGGCCGTTCTCGTAGAGGAACTCGAAGGTGCCGGCGCCACGGTAGCCGATCTCGACGCACGCCTGGACGCAGCGGGCGAAGACTTCCTCGCGGGCCTTGGGATCGATGCCCGGTGCCGGGGCTTCTTCCAGGACCTTCTGGTGGCGGCGCTGCAGCGAGCAGTCACGGTCGCCCAGGTGCACGGCGTTGCCCTGGCCATCGGAGAGGACCTGGACTTCCACGTGGCGCGGGTTGGTCAGGAACTTCTCCAGGTACACCATCGGGTTGCCGAAGGCAGCACCGGCTTCGGTACGGGTCAGCTTGGCCGAGGAGATCAGGTCCTCTTCCTTGTGCACCACGCGCATGCCGCGACCACCACCGCCACCGGCGGCCTTGATGATCACCGGGTAGCCAACCTCGCGGGCGATCGCCAGCGCGGTTTCTTCGTCTTCCGGCAGCGGGCCGTCGGAACCTGGAACGGTCGGTACGCCGGACTTGATCATGGCGTCCTTGGCCGAAACCTTGTCGCCCATCAGGCGAATGGTGTCGGCTTTCGGGCCGATGAAGGCGAACCCGGATTTCTCCACCTGCTCGGCGAAGTCGGCGTTTTCCGCCAGGAAGCCATAGCCAGGGTGAATGGCGGTGGCGCCGGTGACTTCGGCGGCGGCGATGATCGCCGGGATGTGCAGGTAGGATTCCTTGGACGACGCCGGGCCGATGCACACGGACTCGTCAGCCAGGCCCAGGTGCATCAGCTCGCGGTCGGCCGTGGAGTGTACGGCGACGGTCTTGATGCCCAGTTCCTTGCAGGCACGCAGGATACGCAGGGCAATTTCGCCGCGGTTGGCGATCAGAACTTTTTCCAACATCGCTGGCTCTCCGCGGTTCAAACGATGGTGAACAGCGGCTGGTCGAACTCAACCGGCTGACCGTCTTCCACCAGGATGGCGTCGATGACGCCGCCGATATCGGCTTCGATGTGGTTCATCATCTTCATGGCTTCGACGATGCACAGGGTGTCGCCTTTCTTCACGGTCTGGCCGACTTCAACGAAGGCTGGGGAGGTTGGCGAAGCCTTGCGGTAGAAGGTACCGACCATTGGCGAGCGAACCACGGTGCCTTTGAGCTGTGGCGCGGCAGCGGCGGCTTCGGCAACCGGAGCAGCGGCAGCGGCCGGTGCGGCGGCTGGAGCGACGGCGGCGGCAACCGGGGCCGGTGCGTAGTACTGCTGGGCTGGAGTCTTGCTGTGGCGGCTGATGCGCACGGACTCTTCGCCTTCCTTGATCTCCAGCTCGTCGATGCCGGACTCTTCCAGCAGTTCGATCAGTTTCTTGACTTTACGAATATCCATTAATCATCAACTCCCAAGATTTGGTCAGGGTCGTATGAACGTGATTCAAACGTTCTTGTAGGCCCGGCGACGGCCAGGCCCGCGTTATTCAGGATTTGGCGGCGGCCAGTTGTTCCAGGGCGGACTCCAGGGCCAGGCGGTAACCGCTGGCGCCCAGGCCGCAAATCACTCCCACGGCGACATCCGAGAAGTAGGAGTGGTGACGGAACGGCTCGCGCTTGTGCACGTTGGACAGATGCACTTCGATGAATGGGATGCTCACCGCCAGCAATGCGTCACGTAATGCGACGCTGGTGTGGGTGAAAGCCGCCGGATTGATCAGGATGAAGTCCACGCCTTCGTTGCGCGCGGCGTGGATCCGGTCGATCAGTTCGTACTCGGCGTTGCTTTGCAGGTATTGCAGATGATGGCCGGCGGCGCGGGCGCGCTGCTCCAGGTCCTGGTTGATCTGCGCCAGGGTCACGGCACCGTAGACACCGGGTTCGCGCGTTCCGAGCAGGTTCAGGTTGGGGCCGTGCAGCACCAGTAGGGTCGCCATCTGCGCATCCTTTGATTTTTTGTAGGACATGAATACAAGCGCGGCGACTATGCCGCAAAGACCCGAGCACTGTCCAGTTAACTGCAATAGCCAGCACGTTGACCGAGATTCGCGCAAAATATGTGACTATTTTGTTAATCCCGGTCATTGGCCGCAGTTTTTTCGCGGCCTCGGAAGTTATAGACGCAGATCGGCGCGAATGCGCTGCAGATGCTCGGCGAATTCGCCGGCGTTCGTCTCGCCCACCACGCGGGTGGCCGTGTTTTCGCTGCCGTTCGCCGCGAAGAACAGCAGGGCGGGCGGGCCGAACAGCTGGTAGCGGTCGAGCAGGGCGCGCTGTTCGGCGCTGCTTTGCGTGATATCGAAGCGCACGCGCCGGTATTCCTTGAGCAATGGCAGCACGTTTGGCGCATTCAGCACTTCACGCTCGATGACCTTGCAACTGATGCACCAGTCGGCGTACCAGTCCAGCACCAGGGGCTGGCCGGCGGCCTTGGCTTCGGCCAGCACGCGATCGAGTTGGGCAGGGCTGTCGATGGTTTCCCAGTGTTCACTGCTGGCCTGGGTGACGCTGGCAGTGGTGCCGGCGACCGGCAGTGGTCGCAGCGGATCGCCCGAGCCGCTGAAGGCGCCGTACCAGCAAGCCAGGGCATAGACCAGCAGGAACAGGCCGAGCAGTTGTGCCAGGCGCTGGCGCGGGGTTTTCACCACGAACTCCAGCGCGCCGAGGAACAGCGCCACGCCAGCGGCCAGCAAGCCCACCAGGAGCAGGGTGACCTGGCCCGGCAGGACGCGGCTGAGCAGGCCGATGGCCAGGCCGAGCAAGAGCACGCCGATGGCGTTCTTCACCGTCACCAGCCATGGCCCGCTCTTCGGCAGCCAGGCCGCGCCGCCGGTCGCCACCAGCAGCAGCGGGGCGCCCATGCCAAGGCCCAGGGCGAACAGTTTCAGTGCACCGCCGAGGGCATCGCCGCTGGCGCTGATATAGAGCAGGGCACCGGCCAGCGGTGCCGACACGCAGGGCGAGACCAGCAGGCTGGAGACCACGCCCAGGACCGCAGCGCCGAGCAGCGAGCCGCCTTTGGTCTGCCCGGCGACGCGGTCGAGACGATCGTTCAGGGCACGCGGCAGCTTCAGCTCGAACAGGCCGAACATGGCCAGGGCGAACAGCACGAAGAACAGCGAGAACGGCACCAGCACCCAGGCCGACTGCAGTCTCGCCTGCAGGTTCAGGCCCGCGCCGAACAGGCCCATCAGGGCGCCGAGCAGGGCGAAGCAGGCGGCCATCGGCAGCACGTAGGCCAGCGACAGCGCGAGGCCGCGCCAGCCACCGACCTGGCCTCGCAGGACCACGCCGGAGAGGATCGGCAGCATCGGCAGCACGCAGGGGGTGAAGGTCAGGCCTATGCCGGCGAGGAAGAACAGCGCCAGGCTTTTCCAGCTCCATTGCTCGCGGGCGCCTGGCGCGGTAGCGGCCGGCGTCGCGGAGCCCGCGCCATCGATGCTCAGGCGTTCGGTTTCCGGGGGATAGCACAGGCCCTTGTCGGCGCAGCCCTGGTAGGTCACGACCAGGGTGAAGGGGCGTTTGTCGTCGGTGCGCGGCAGGTCGATGTCGAGGATGCCGTGGTAGACCTCGACGTCGCCGAAGAACTCGTCGTGCTTGGCTTCGCCCGGAGGCAACTGCGGCGTGCCCAGCGCGATGTCGGCAGGTTCGGTACGGAACTGGAAGCGGTGGCGGTAGAGGTAATAGCCCTCGGCAGGAACGAAGCGCAGCTTGATGCCCTGGGCGTCGCCCTGCATCAGGTTGAGCTTGAAGGCTTCGCGGACCGGGAGGAAATCGGCGCTGTTGTTCAGGGACGGGGCGCCGAGGGTGGCGCTGGGGCGGCTGTCGAGCAGGCCGGCGCCCATGGCGGGCAGGGCCAGGGCCAGCAGCAGGAGGCAAAGCAGACGACGCATGATGGTCTCGCGGGGGGGCAGAGTTGTCCGCATGATAGCCGACTCGGGGATCTGCTGTGTTGCTGATGGCCCTGTCGCGGATCTAACACATTTCGGTCAAGTGAAGCGTGGCCCCTGTGGGAGCGGGTTCACCCGCGATGACGGCAGTGGCGTCACCGACGCTATCGCGGGTGAACCCGCTCCCACAGGGCCGCGCACCTACAAGCGGAAAGCCCGAACCGCGGTATTCAGCTCCCCACCCAACCGCAGCAACTGCTCACCCTGGTTGCGACCTTCGCCGATCCGCTGCAGGTTGTCCTCGCCCAGATCGTGAATCCGCTCGCTGTGGTCGCGAATTTCGCTGACCGCCCCACTCTGCTGCGCCGTGACATCGGCAATCCGCACCGCCGTATCGGAGATGGTCTGGATCGCCAGGACGATCTCATCCAGAGCACCGTCCGCCGCCTGGGCCTGGTCGGCGGTGGCCTCGGCGTGTTCCAGCTGCAGGCGCATGCCGTCCACCGACTCCCGTGCCGCCTGCTGCAGGCGGGTGATCAGGGTCTGGATCTCGCCGGTCGCCCCGGTGGTGCGCTGCGCCAGGGAGCGCACTTCCTCGGCCACTACGGCGAAGCCACGGCCCATCTCGCCGGCTCGCGCAGCTTCGATGGCCGCGTTGAGGGCCAGCAGGTTGGTCTGTTCGGCAATGGCACGGATCACCGTCAGCACGCCACCGATGGTCGCCGACTCCTGGGCCAGTTCCTCGATGACCTGGGCATTGCCTTGCACCTCGTCCACCAGCCTGCGCAAGCCGGTGAGACTCTGGCCGATCACCGCCTGGCCCTGTTCCACCGCAAGACCGGCCTGGCGACTGGCATCGGCCGCCTGGCTGGCGTCCCCGGCCACCTGGACGATGGTGGCTTCCAGCTCGCCCAGGGCATCGCGGATCTGCGCGGTGTCGCCGGCCTGGCGCTCGGCGCCATCGTGCAGCGCGCTGCTCATGCCGGCCAGGGCGTGGCTGCTGCCGGCAACCTGTTCGGCGTTGCTGCGAATGGTCCCCACCAGTTCCACCAGGTAATCCCGCAGGCGGTTCAGCGAGTCCTGGATATCGTGCATCTCGCGGTTGCTCGGCGGCAGGTCGATCGGCTTGCTGAAGTCGCCGCCAGCCCACTCCGACAACGCCGGGTCGAGCGCGGTGAGAACCCGGGCCAGACGCCGCTGCAGGCGGTCGATGACCAGCGCGATCAGCAGGATCAGGGCGATCATCACGCCCTGCATCAGGCGCACTTCGCTCTGGATCTGCCCGTGCTGGCTGCGCACGCTCGGTTCCAGGTCGGCGATTGCCTGCTGCACCGCGGCGATCCGCGACTGGGTGGTGGCGGCCAGCTCGCTGCGGCGCTGGATCTGCTCGCGGGTACGTTGCAGTTCCGCCGGGTAGCGGCTGATCAGGCTGTTCAATTCACGACGCAGGCCGATGGCGGTGTCCTCGGCCTCGCTCTTGCTCTCGCTGGCCAGGCCCATCATCGCGGCGAAATCGTCGGAGCCGGAGGCACTGGCTTCCTTGACTCCGAGCAGCGGCAGGGCATCGAGGACCTTGGCCTGCTCGGCCATCAGGTTGAGTTCCCGCTCGACTTCCTCGGCCAGTTCGCTGCGGCCGCTGCTGACCAGCTTGTCGCGGGCCAGGGACAGGCGGCTCAGGTGCAGGCCGGCCTGCACCAGCGCCGGGGCATAGCGGCTGCCGTCGGGATTGTTGCTGTTCTGCGCATAGCGCAGCCACTGTTCCAGGTTGGCGCCCAGCTCGCGTTCGGCCTGCAGCAGCAGGGCCTGGGGATCGCCGGCCAGCTTGCCGGCGGCCAGCAGTTCATTGCTGGTGAAGGTGGCCAGGCTGTCCAGGCTCGGACGCACGTTCTGGGCCAGGTCTTCCGGCAGTTGCTTGAGCTCTTCCTGGAGACTCTGGGTGGCTTGCAGCGCGGTGGCATGCTGCAGGGCATCGCCGCTGCCGAGGTAGGTCTGGATATTGCGCGCGACCTGGTTCTGGAACTGCTGGGACAGGCCCAGGTAGCGTTCCATCAGCAGGTACGGGCGCTCCAGCGCCTTCTGCGACCACCACAGGGTGGCGCCAAGGGCGAGACAGACCAGGACCAGTAACAGGGTATTGAGGTTGGTGAGCAGCTTCAGGCGCATGTGCTTGACTACCGACGGCTGGAGGCAAGGCACTGAAACTATTGCGTTTTTATTACATGGTTATGACGAACCCGGCGCTTCGGTCAAAAAAAAGTGGCCATTTGATTTCACTGGCCGACGCGCTGCACCCGATTGCGTCCTGCACCCTTGGCCCGATACAGCGCTTCGTCGGCGGCGGTGGCCATGCTCAGGGCGTCGAGGTCGTCGCCCAGTTCCACCACACCGGCACTGAAGGTGCAGAACAGGTCCTGCGGCTGGGCCGGATAGTGGATCTCGGCGAAGCGCTGGCGGATCTCGTCGAGCACCTTGTGCGCGGCATCGAGGCCGGTGTTGGGCATGACGATGGCGAACTCCTCGCCGCCATAGCGGCCGATGAAGTCGGTCTTGCGCAGGCGCTGCTTGAGGAACAGCGCCAGGCTCTTGATCACCCGGTCGCCCATGGGGTGGCCGTGGCTGTCGTTGACCCGTTTGAAGTGATCGATATCCAGCATGGCGAAGCTCAGCGGCCGGCTTTCGCGGCGGGCGCGGAAGCTGCAGTCCTCCAGCAGTTGCAGGATATGGGTGTGGTTGTAGAGGCCGGTGAGGCTGTCACGGACCATCCGCGCCTTGAGGTTGCGTGCGCGGGCGGCGCGGTTGCGCACCGTGGTGATCAGGTGGCGTGAACGGATCGGCTTGGTCAGGAAGTCGTCGCCGCCCTCGCTCATGGCGTCCAGCTGCTTGTCCAGGTCGTCCTCGGCGGACAGGTAGATGATCGGCACGCTGACGTAGCGGTCGTTGTGGCGGATCACCTTGGCCAGTTCGGTGCCGGTGCAGGCCGGCATGTACATGTCGAGGATGATCAGGTCGGGCTGGAAATCGGCCAGCTCGGCCATGGTCTGGATCGGGTCGGTGAGGGTGCGGGTGACGATCCCGGCGTTGTTCAGCAGGCGCTCGGTGTGCAGGGCCTGGGCCCGCGAGTCGTCGATGATCAGCACGCGGAACGGTTCGTACTGGGTGACGCTGGTGAGCAGTTCGACCTTTTCCAGCAGGCTCGACGCTTCCAGGGTGCCGGTGAGGAATTCCTGGCCGCCGGCGCGCACGGCGGCGAGGCGGGTCGGCGTGTCGGTTTCGTGAAGGCTGAAGAACAGCAGCGGCACGCGCTGCTCCAGGCCCTGCTGGGCCTGTTCCGCGAGGCCCAGGCCGAGACCGGCGCCGCCGAAGTCCACGTCCATGACGATGGCGGCGGGCAGGCGCTCGCTCATCGAGGCGCGAAAGGCCTCCGCGGTGGGCAGCGCTTCAACGCCGAGGCCGAAGAACTCCAGTTGCTTGGCCAGGCGCTCGGCACGCTCATGGTCCTGGAGCATCACGTAGACCGGCTTGCGCAGCGGCGGCAGGGTGGTCTGTTCAAGGCGGTCGCCCTGGCGCAGGCCGGTGCGTGACAGGCGCTGCATCAGGCGGTTGAGCTCGCTGATCAGGCTGCTGCTCAGGCGCGCGCTGTTGGCTTCGACGGCGGCCAGGGTCTGGCCGATGGCTTCGGCCAGTTGCGTGTGCTCCGGTTGCTCGAAGCGTTCGGCGTAGCGTTGCAGGCGCAGGTTGGCCTCGCTCAGTTCGCCGAGGTCGCCTAGCGACCATTCGCTGCGCTGCAGGCGCTGCCAGATTTCCAGGATCTGCCGGGCCTGGTGAATGACCCGCTGGGCAAAGTGTTGCTTCAGTCGCTCGCGATTCGGGTCTTCTGGCTCGGTCATGTCCTGACTACTTGTTAGAAATGAGGCAGTTCGAGTGATGGCTCTATGCTAGCACCACTTTTGGCGCAAACGAGTGCCCTGCATCAATTTATTGACGCCGGAGAATCATTCAGTTCGTGACCCTCGGGTCGGTTGGGCGATAGGCTGCCTTGCTTTATAGTTGCGAGCACCCCGGTCGCCCCGGCGCCAGCGCACCCGCCGACATTCACACTGGCTCGGCACCAATGCCTGGCGGCCGTGGTCGAACCCTGCAAATGCCCTGACTGAAAAAGGACGATGCCATGCTGGACTGGAAAAACCGTACAGGCGACGCCGAGTCGCGCGAGGAGCGCAAGGCGGGTCGCGCCACGGCGAGCGGCAGTTACTTCCGCGGCCTGCTCAGCCGCTCGCTGGGCGCGGTGATCGGCCTGTACCTGGTGGTGACCATCGCCCTCGGCTGGTACTGGAGCGAAGAGCCGGACCTGTTCCCGGTACAGCAGAACGCCCAGGCCGCCGCCGAGCACAACGGCCAGCAGATGGTGGTCGGCTACACCACCATCGAGACCCTCAAGACCGTTGCCGGCACCCTGCTCAACAAGCCGGGCGGCTACATCTCCAACGACCGCTTCCCGCCGGGCCTGTGGATGGACAACATGCCGAGCTGGGAATACGGCGTGCTGGTCCAGGTCCGCGACCTGTCCCGCGCCCTGCGCAAGGACTTCGCCCGCTCCCAGTCGCAGTCCACCGAGGACGCCGACCTGGCCAAGGCCGAGCCGCGCTTCAACTTCGACAACAAGAGCTGGATCCTGCCGTCGAGCGAGTCCGAGTTCGAGGAAGGCATCAAGTCGCTCAATCGTTACCAGGCGCGCCTCGCCTCGGGTGATTCCGGTGCCATCTTCTATACCCGCGCCGACAACCTGAACAACTGGCTGGGTGACGTCGCCACCCGCCTGGGCTCGCTGTCCCAGCGACTGTCGGCGAGTGTCGGCCGGGTCAAGCTGAACAGCACCCTGAAGACCGAGACCGTGGTCCCCGGCCAGGCGCCGCAGGTCGACGAGGAACTGGTGGAAACCCCGTGGCTGCAGATCGACAACGTCTTCTACGAAGCCCGTGGCCAGGCCTGGGCCCTGTCGCACCTGCTGCGTGCCATCGAGGTCGACTTCGCCGACGTGCTGGCGAAGAAGAACGCCACCGTCAGCGTGCGCCAGATCATCCGTGAGCTGGAAGCCTCGCAGGAACCGCTGTGGAGCCCGATGGTGCTGAACGGCAGCGGCTTCGGCATGTGGGCCAACCACTCGCTGGTCATGGCCAACTACATCTCCCGCGCCAACGCCGCAGTCATCGACCTGCGCCAGTTGCTGTCGCAAGGCTGATGAGCATCAGCGAAGCGGAGGCGGCGCACCGGGCCGCCTCGGACCGGGAGCAGGTCGCCTGGGTCGACGAGGACGACAACCTGCTCGGTGCGCTGCCCCGCGCCGAGCTGCGCGAGCGCGGCCTGGTCGGGCGCTGCACCTTCATCCTGCTTTTCAATGGCGCCGGCCAGCTGTGCATCCACAAGCGCACCCTGAGCAAGGCGCTGTACCCCGGCCATTGGGATGTGGCTGCCGGCGGCATGGTCGCGGCCGGCGAGGAATACGCCGCCTCGGCGGCGCGGGAGCTGGAGGAAGAGCTGGGGGTGAGCGGTGTCGAGCTGCGCGCCCACGACCATTTCTTCTTCGACCTGCCCGGCAACCGCCTCTGGTGCGCGGTGTTCTCGGCGTTCTGGGACGGGCCTTTGCGCCTGCAGCCGGAAGAGGTCAGCGAAGCCCGCTTCGTCAACCCGGAAGTGGTCTGGGCCGAGTCGCAGACACTGCCGTATTGCCCCGACTCCCTGGCCGCGCTTTCCCGGGCCTTCGGCCGTCAAGCCTGATGTCGCGAAAATTGCCCGAAATGGCGCAGTTCTGTACTTAGCAAGCGGGACATTTGCCGTTACACTGCGCGGCCTTTTTACCCTGCCGCGTAGCCATTCGCGACAGGTGCGCTGCCCCTGCCAGAGTGGGGCTTCGCGGTCGTCGTCCCGCCCGGGTCCACGACCAGTTTTTTGTCCTCAAACCCGAGGATCAAAAGTGGCCAAGAAAGCCTCGTCATTCTCCGCCCTGGGCGGTCTGGTGTTCTCCACCGATGCGGGCCGGCACTGTCCGGACTGCAACCAACCCATCGATGCCTGCACCTGCAAGCAGACGCTCATCCCGGAAGGGGATGGCATCGCTCGTGTCCGTCGCGAAAGCAAAGGTCGCGGCGGCAAGACGGTGACCACCATCACGGGCGTGCCCCTGCCTCTGGAACAGCTCAAGGAGCTCGCCAGTACGCTGAAACGGCGTTGTGGCACCGGTGGCGCGTTGAAAGACGGCGTCATCGAGATCCAGGGTGACCATGTCGAGCTGCTGCTCGGCGAACTGGTCAAACAGGGCTTCAAAGCGAAGAAATCCGGCGGCTGATCGCCTGCTTCCCGTTCGTTCGTCCGGTGCCCGTACAGGCCGGGTGAGGGCCGGGAGCACCCGGGGCTTTTCGCCCAGCGTCTAAACTCGTTGCCTTGTGAAGGGTCCAAGCCCGAACAGGGAAAATCGTCATTTTCATTTTCTACACTGCGCCCTCCCGCATGGCCGGTGTTATCTGACTTTCTTTATAGGGGACTTCGATGTCCGTACGACGCACACGCAAAGACGATGGCAGCCAATGGACCGTGGCGGACAGCCGCAGTGTTTACGGGATTCGCCATTGGGGCGCGGGCTATTTCGCGATCAATGAAGCCGGGCGTGTCGAAGTGCGCCCGAACGGCCCGGGCAGCGCGCCGATCGACCTCTACGAGCAGGTCGACGAACTGCGCAAGAGCGGCCTGTCGCTGCCGCTGCTGGTGCGCTTCCCCGACATCCTGCAGGACCGCGTGCGCCAGCTGACCGGCGCCTTCGATGCCAACATCGCGCGCCTGGAATACCAGAGCCAGTACACTGCGCTGTACCCGATCAAGGTCAACCAGCAGGAAGCGGTGGTGGAAAACATCATCGCCACGCAGAACGTCTCCATCGGCCTCGAAGCCGGCTCCAAGCCGGAGCTGCTGGCGGTGCTGGCGCTGGCGCCGAAAGGCGGCACCATCGTCTGCAACGGCTACAAGGACCGCGAGTTCATCCGCCTCGCGCTGATGGGCCAGAAGCTCGGCCACAACGTGTTCATCGTCATCGAGAAAGAGTCGGAAGTGGCCCTGGTGATCGAAGAGGCGGCCGAGCTCAAGGTCAAGCCGCAGGTCGGCCTGCGCGTGCGCCTGTCCTCGCTGGCGTCGAGCAAGTGGGCGGACACCGGTGGCGAGAAGTCCAAGTTCGGCCTGTCCGCGGCGCAGCTGATTTCCGTGGTCCAGCGTTTCCGTGACGCCGGCCTCGACCAGGGCATCCGTCTGTTGCACTTCCACATGGGCTCGCAGATCGCCAACCTGGCCGACTACCAGCACGGCTTCAAGGAAGCCATCCGTTACTACGGCGAGCTGCGCGCGCTGGGCCTGCCGGTGGACCACATCGACGTCGGTGGCGGCCTGGGCGTCGACTACGACGGCACCCACTCGCGCAACGCCAGCTCGATCAACTACGACATGGACGACTACGCCGGTGTCGTGGTCGGCATACTCAAGGAATTCTGCGATGCCCAGGGCCTGCCGCACCCGCACATCTTCTCGGAAAGCGGCCGCTCGCTGACCGCGCACCACGCCATGCTGGTGATCCAGGTGACCGACGTCGAGAAGCACAACGACGACGTGCCGACCATCGAGAACAAGGAAGCCCTGCCGGAAACCGTGCAATGGCTGGCCGACCTGCTGGGCCCGACCGACCTGGAGATGGTCACCGAGACCTACTGGCGCGCCACCCACTACATGAGCGACGTGGCCGCGCAGTATGCCGACGGCAAGATCACCCTGTCCGAGAAGGCCCTGGCCGAGCAGTGCTACTTCGCCGTGTGCCGGCGTCTGCACAACTCGCTGAAGGCCCGCCAGCGCTCGCACCGCCAGGTGCTGGACGAACTCAACGACAAGCTGGCCGACAAGTACATCTGCAACTTCTCGGTGTTCCAGAGCCTGCCGGACACCTGGGCCATCGGCCAGGTGCTGCCGATCATCCCGCTGCACCGCCTCGACGAAGAACCGCTGCGTCGTGCCGTGCTGCAGGACCTGACCTGCGACTCCGACGGCAAGATCAACCAGTACGTCGACGAGCAGAGCATCGAGACCAGCATGCCGGTGCATGCGGTCAAGGAAGGCGAGGACTACCTGCTGGGCGTGTTCCTGGTCGGTGCGTACCAGGAGATCCTGGGCGACATGCACAACCTGTTCGGCGACACCGACTCGGTGAACATCTACCAGAACCCGAACGGCAGCGTGTACCACGCCGGCATCGAGACCCACGACACCATCGAAGACATGCTGCGCTACGTGCACCTGTCGCCGGAGGAACTGATGACCCACTACCGCGACAAGGTCGCCAGTGCGCGCATCAGCGATCGTGAGCGGACCCAGTTCCTCGATGCGCTGCGCCTGGGGCTGACGCGGTCTTCGTACCTGTCGTCGTAAGATTCAGGCGATATAAAAAGCCCGCTTCGGTATGCTGGAGCGGGCTTTTTCATGGGCGACACAGATGATGAGTATTTACACTTGTGAAGACTGACGGGATCCAGGTAGGAGCTGCGTAAGCTGCGAAGGACCGCATAGCGGTCCCAAAACCTGTCAGCTCGGTGAGCCTGGAGAAACGCGCCAGATCAGGCACTGTGAATCCGCAACAGGGCTTGGAGGGACTCGTGCGGGATGGTTTCGGGACCGCTGGCGCGGTCCTTCGCAGCTAAAGCAACTCCTACCTGAGACCCCATGGATACCCGTGCAGCGATGAGGCCAGTCGCAGTGCCCGGAATATCTGGAGTTACTCGCTGGTGGCGGTCAGGTCGATGGTGACGGGTTTTATCTCGTCATCTTCCCGCAAGAGCGATGTGCTGTTGTAGCGGTAGACGCTGTCGTGGGTGCGAGCGGTGATCTTCAAGCCGGTCACTGCGGTGATGGCTCCTGGTTGTTTGGTGACCAGAAAAGGGTAATGGTCCTCCAGCAGTTTCAGCGCCTGGGCGTTATCGGATTGCCGGGCTGCGATGAAGTAGAGGTAGACCATCGGTACAGTAGCGCCGCCGCTATTGCTCAGGACCTCGTACACGGAGCCTTGGGTGCCTATGGGATAGCGATTCATGATCTGGCTTAGCTCGGGTTTTGGATCCGGGGTGAAAGTCCAGATCGACTGGACCACAACCACTAGCAGCAAACTCGCGACTAGCCACTTAGTAACCATGCCGTTTTGCATACTCGATACCTGCCTTGATCTGCCTCTGGTCTTTAGGATCGTCACCGTAAGGCGCATTGGACCACCAACTTCCAAACTCAGGTTCACTCGTGCCTGCCTGGCTTTGTGCCCATCCTGCTCCTCTAAGCAGCACCTCTTCCGAAATTCCTGCTGCGGTGCCGGTCGCACCGTAATTGAAATTTCCGAAATCTTCGTACTTTCGGCCTTGTCGCTTGTAGTTCCATGGTCCTCGGCTTCTGACCTTGGTATAGAACCAGGAGAAAAGAAATGAAGTTCCACCTCGGCTGAAATGAATTTTCTTGCTGTGAGCTTCGCGCATGTTGGATGTAATCGATACGCCGCGGGGAGCTTTTGGAGTCATGCTTTGTCCGTTCTTTTAACTGTTTATCGAGTTCCCCCCTCCTTGGGATGTGACCTTTTCCGCCAGTGCGGTAACAGAGTCAAAGAATGGTATGTGACAGATTATGTTGAGTCTGGCGGTTCAGGTGTCGCGGCGCGGGCTAGGCGGACATCTGGCGTGTTCAGTCTGGGAGTCGCCTGGGCAACGGTGCTCACTCATTTCACTGATTTGTCTATTTCAGCAGATGCTGAAAATTGTCAATTCAGTGAAATTTCACTTATTACTCAAGAGCTCCCAATCTCATCCAAACCACCCATCCCGCCGCTGCAACCGCCACCCCATCACCCCCAGCGTCACCCCACGCAACGCCATGAACAGCAGGAACGCCGTCCATAACCCATGGTTGCCCAGATCCCGCGCCAGCCAGGCGAAGGGCAGGGCGATCAGGACGCTGAGCAGCATGCCGTCGCGCATTTCCCGGGCGCGGGTGGCGCCGATGAACAGGCCGTCGAGCAGGTAGCTCCACACCGCGATCAGCGGCAGCGCCGCCAGGTACGGCAGGTACTCGAAGGCGGTCTCGCGCACGCTGGCGATATCGGTCTGCATCTGGATGAACAGGTGTCCGCCCAGCAGGAACAGCACCGCGAAACCCAGGCTGGCGATCAGCGACCAGCCTCCGGCGACCACCAGTGAACGGCGCAGCGCCGGCCGGTCCCCCGCACCGATCGCATGCCCGCACAGCGCCTCCACGGCATGGGCCAGGCCATCCAGGGCGTAGGCAGTCACCAGCAGGCCATTGAGCAGCAGGGCGTTGGCGGCCACCGTCGCCTCGCCCATCCGCGCGCCCTGCATCGTGATAAGGAAGAACACGCCCTGCAGCGCCAGGCTGCGGATAAAGATGTCGCGGTTGACGCCGAGCATCGGCCGCCAGCTCTGCCAGCGCGCCAGCAGCGGCCAGATCACCCGGCCGGGATAGGCGCGCAGCGAAGGTCGGGTCAGGGCCAGGCCGAGCAGGGCCGCGACCCATTCCGCGATCACGGAGCCCCGCGCCGCGCCGACCACGCCCCAGTCCAGGCCGAGCACGAACCACAGGTTGAGGACGATGTTCAGCAGGTTGGTGGTGAGCAGGATCACCAGCGGCACACGGGCGTTCTGCGTGCCGAGGTACCAGCCGACCAGGGCGTAGGTGGCCAAGGCTGCCGGCAGGCCGAGCAGGCGGGTGGTGAAGAAGTCGAGGGTGCCCTGTTCCAGCGCCGCGTCGGGCTGGATCAGGTGCAGGGCGAAATGGCTGAGGGGGATGGCCAGCAGGCCGAGAAGCGCGGCGAACAGCAGGGCGAGTAGCAGGCCTTGTACCAGGACCTGGCGCAAGGCGTTGCCATCGGCGCGGCCGGCGGCCTGTGCGGCGAAGCCGGTGGAGCCCATGCGCAGGAAACCGAGCACGCCGACCAGCAGGGTGTAGAGGCTGGCTCCCACCGCCACCGAGCCGAGCTGGTGGGCATGGGGCAGGTGGCCGACCACTGTGCTGTCCACGAGGGCGACCAGGGGTACCGAGATGTTGGACAGGATCATCGGCGCCGCCAGGGCCCAGACCTTGTGGTGGGTGGGGCGGTGGCGCCAGTCGGTGAGCAGTTGGAGCATTCAGGGAGTCCTTGTGAGTCTTGCGACCGCTTTGCGGTCGTTCGCGAGCAAGCTCGCTCCCACAGAAGGTGAGCAGTGGGTCGCCAGGCCAAACATTCTACCCATGCTTCGGCACTTTGCCGGGTGAACCCTGTCTCACCTCGGCATCGGTCCCCGGTGAAACCGCGGACCTTGATATATAGTTTCCCGTCTGCCCCTGCTGCCGAAGAGTTTCCTCCCATGCTGAACAAAGGATTGTGGCTGGCCTGTGCGCTGGCGCTGCTGAGTGCCTGCGACTCGTCTTCCCCCGACAAGCCCGCCCCGGCCCCGGCTGAAAAGGCCGCTGCTGCGGCGAGCGCAGCGAAGGTCGACGAAGCCACCCTGGCCCAGCGCTACGCCGGCCGCGAGCTTAACGTCGTGGACGTTTCGGAAGTCCAGGTCGACGGCGCCAGCGCCCTGTCGGTGACCTTCTCCGCACCCTTGCAGGCCGACCAGCGCTTCGCCGAGCGCCTGCACCTGGTCGACACCACCAAGGGCAAGGTCGACGGCGCCTGGGAGCTTTCCGACAACCGCATGGAGTTGCGCCTGCGCCACCTGGAGCCCAAGCGCAAGCTGGTCCTGACCATCGACGCCGGCCTGCGCAGCGTCAATGGCAACCAGTTGGCCAACGAGTACGTCAGCCGCCTGGAAACCCGCGACATGGAGCCGAGCATCGGCTTCGCCAGCCGCGGTTCGCTGCTGCCGACGCGCCTGGCCGAAGGCCTGCCGGTGATCGCCCTGAACGTGGCCAAGGTCGACGTGGAATTCTTCCGCATCAAGCCCGAGTCGCTGCCCACCTTCCTGGGTTCTTGGGGCCGCAGCAGTTCCCTGCAAAGCTATGAAGCCCGCGACCTGCTGCCCATGGCCGAGTTGGTCTACGCCGGCCGCTTCGACCTCAACCCCGCGCCCAACACCCGCGAGACCCTGCTCCTGCCCATGGCCGGGATCAAGCCGTTGCAGGAAGCCGGGGTCTACCTGGCGGTAATGCGCGAGGCGGGCACCTACAACTATTCGCAGCCGGCGACCCTGTTCACCCTCAGCGACATCGGGCTCTCGGTGCACCGCTACGACAGCCGCCTGGATGTCTTCACCCAGGCCCTGGAAGGCGGCAAGGCGCTGGGCGATATCGAGCTCGACCTGCTCGACGGCGACGGCAAGGTCCTCGCCCAGGGCAAGACCGACAGTGGCGGCCACGCCCAACTGCCGTTGCCGCCCAAGGCCGATGTGCTGCTGGCGCGCCAGGGCCCCAACACCACGATGCTGCGGCTGAACAGCGCCGCCCTCGACCTCTCGGAATTCACCGTCACCGGCCCACAGGCCAACCCGCTGCAATTCTTCGTCTTCGGCCCGCGCGACCTCTATCGCCCGGGTGAAACCGTGCTGCTCAACGGCCTGTTGCGCGACCAGGATGGCAAGCCGGTGAACAGCCAGCCGATCAATGTCGAAGTGCGCCGCCCCGACGAGCAGGTCAGTCGCAAGTTCGTCTGGGAAGCGAACGCCAATGGCTTCTATCAATACCAGTTGCAACTGGCGGGCGAAGCGCCCACCGGACGCTGGCAACTGTTGTTCGACCTGGGCGGCGGCAAGCGCCAGGTGCATGAATTCCTCGTCGAGGACTTCCTCCCCGAACGCCTGGCCCTGGAACTCAAGGGTAGCGACAGCCCGCTGAGCCCGGACCAAACCGCGGAGATCAGCGTCAACGGGCGCTACCTCTACGGCGCCCCGGCCGCGGGCAACCGCCTCAGCGGCCAGGTCTACGTGCGCCCGCTGCGCGAAGCGGTGCCGGCGCTACCCGGCTACCAGTTCGGTTCGGTCACCGAAGGCGACCTGAGCCACGACCTGGACCTGGAAGAATCGGTCCTCGACGCCGACGGCGACGCCACCATCAGCATCGCCAGCCAATGGGCCGAGGCCCGTTCGCCGCTGCAACTCACCGTGCAGGCCAGCCTGCAGGAATCCGGCGGGCGCCCGATCACCCGGCGCCTGGAACAACCAATCTGGCCGGCGGACCACCTGCCGGGCCTGCGCGGTCTGTTCGACGGCGAGGAAACCGACGGCGACGCACCGGTGGAAGTCGAGCTGCTGATGGCCGACCGCGACGGTAACAAGCTGGCCGCCGACAACCTGCGGGTGCGCCTGGTCCGCGAGCGTCGCGACTATTACTGGAACTACTCGCAGAGCGATGGCTGGAGCTACAACTTCAACGAGAAATTCCTCACCGAGAGCGAGCAGAGCGTCAGCGTGCCGGCAGGCAGCACCACCAAGCTGAGCTTCCCGGTGGAGTGGGGCCCGTACCGCGTCGAGGTGGAAGATCCGGACACCGGCATCACCAGCAGCCTGCGCTTCTGGGCCGGCTACCGTGCCCAGGACAACGCCGACGGCGGTGCGGTGCGTCCGGACCAGGTACGCCTGGCCCTGGACAAGCCGGCCTACAACGATGGCGACACGGCCAAGGTCACCGTTACCCCGCCGGCTGCCGGCAAGGGCTACCTGATGGTGGAGGGCGGCGATGGTCCGCTGTGGTGGCAGGAGATCGACGTACCCGCCGAGGGCAAGGCCTTCGACGTCAAGCTCGACCCGAAATGGGCGCGGCATGACCTGTACATCAGTGCCCTGGTGATCCGTCCGGGCGAGCGCAAGGCCAATGTCACGCCGAAACGCGCCGTGGGCGTGCTGCACCTGCCGCTGGACCGCGCCCAGCGCAAGCTGGCGGTGACCCTCGACGCACCGCAGCAGATGCGTCCGAAGCACCCGCTGACGGTGAACATCCAGGCGCGTAACGCCGACGGCAGCGTGCCCAAGCAAGTGCAGGTGCTGCTGGCCGCGGTAGACGTGGGCATCCTCAACATCACCAGCTACGTCACCCCCGATCCGTTCACCGGCATGTTCGGGCGCAAGGCCTATGGCGCCGACCAGCTGGATATCTACGGGCAACTGATCGAAGCAGGGCAGGGCCGCCTGGCCAGCCTGGCCTTTGGTGGCGACGCCGGCATGGCCAAGGGTGGCAAGCGTCCTGACACCAGCGTGACCATCGTCGCCCTGCAGAGCGCGCCGGTGACCCTGGATGCCGAGGGCAAGGGCCAGGCCACGGTGGACATCCCCGACTTCAACGGCGAGCTGCGCCTGATGGCCCAGGCCTGGAGCGAGGACCGCTTCGGCGTCGCCGAAGCCAAGACCGTGGTTGCTGCGCCACTGATCGCCGAACTCTCGGCGCCGCGCTTCCTCGCCGGCGGCGACCGCACCAGCCTGGCGCTGGACCTGTCCAACCTCTCCGGCCAGGAACAGACCCTCGCCGTGGCCCTGGCCACCGAGGGCCAGCTGGACCTGCAAGGCGCGTCCCACCAGTCGCTGAAACTCAAGCAGGGCCAGCGCGTCACCCTGAAGATTCCGGTGCAGGCCACCGGCGGCTACGGCCAGGGCAAGGTCACGGTGCGGGTCGATGGCCTGGTGTTGCCGGGCGAGAGCGACACCGGCTTCTCCCGCGAATGGACCCTGGGCGTGCGTCCGGCCTACCCGGCGCAACTCAAGCACTACCGCGTGGCCCTGGGCGGCGAGCCCTGGACCCTGCCGGAGCAGGACCTGGCGACCTTCGAGCCGCAAGGCCTGGAAGGCACCCTGGCGCTGTCGAGTCGGCCACCACTGAACCTGGCCGAACAGATCCGTGCGCTGAAGGCCTATCCCTATGGCTGCCTGGAGCAGACCACCAGCGGCCTGTACCCGTCGCTCTACGCCGACGCCGCGACCCTCAAGCGCCTCGGCCTCACCGGCGAGCCGGCGGCCGATCGCCAGCGCAAGATCGAGATGGGTATCGAGCACTTGCTGGGCATGCAGCGCTACAACGGCAGCTTCGGCCTGTGGAGCAGCGACGATGAAGAGGAATACTGGCTGACCGCCTATGTTACCGACTTCCTCCTGCGCGCCCGCGACCAAGGCTTCGCGGTGCCGGCCGAGGCACTGAAGAAGGCCAGCGAGCGCCTGCTGCGCTACGTGCAGGAGCGCAACCTGATCGAGGTGAACTACAGCGAGAACGCAGAGCACAGCCGCTTTGCCGTGCAGGCCTATGCCGCGCTGGTACTGTCGCGCAGCCAGCAGGCGCCGCTCGGTGCCCTGCGCAGCCTGTTCGAACGGCGTGCCGACGCCCGCTCCGGCCTGCCGCTGGTGCAACTGGCGATCGCCCTCGACGCCATGGGCGACAAGCCCAAGGCCGAGCAGGCTCTGCAAGCCGGCCTGGCGATCACCCGCGACAACGCCTGGATGGCCGACTACGGCAGCCCGCTGCGCGACCAGGCGCTGATCCTGGCCTTGCTCGACGAGTACAAGCTGGCCAGCAAGGCCGTGCCGGATCGCCTGTTCAAGCTGTCCGATGAACTGGCCGCCAAGCCGTGGCTGTCGACCCAGGAGCGCAATGCGTTGTTCCTCGCCGGTCGTGGCCTGATGCAGCAGCCGGAGGGCGACTGGCGCGCGCAACTGGACAGCGCCGGGGAAACCCGCGAGCTGGGTCCGACGCAATCCGGGCTGCACCTGGAAGGCTCGCTGCTGGCATCGCCATTGAGCGTGCGCAACGAAGGCGACAAGACCCTGTACCAGCGCCTGACCCTGTCCGGCTATCCGCGCCAGGCGCCGCCGGCCAGTGGCAACAACATGACCATCCGTCGCGAGTACCTGGGCATGAATGGCCAGGCGCTGGACCTGAAGTCGCTGGAAAGCGGCGACCTGGTCCTGGTGCATCTGGCGATCCAGGCCAAGTCGCGGGTGCCGGATGCGCTGGTGGTAGACCTGCTGCCGGCGGGCCTGGAGCTGGAAAACCAGAACCTCGCGCAGAGCGCCGCCAGCCTGGAGAACGCCAGCAGCGCGGTGAAGCAGTGGCGCGAGGCGATGGAGAACGCCAACGTGGTGCACCAGGAATACCGTGACGACCGCTATGTGGCGGCGTTGAACCTGGATGGCTATGGCACCACCCACCTGCTGTACCTGGCGCGGGCGGTGACCCCGGGCAGCTATCGCATTCCGCCGCCGCAGGTGGAGTCGATGTACCGGCCGGAGTGGCAGGCAGTCGGCGAGACGGCCGGGGAACTGGTGATCAAGGGGCGGTAGGGAAGACATCATCCCTTGTGGGAGCGGGGTGACCCCCGCGGGGGGGGGGGGGGGACCACACGCCAACCCCGGGGGAGCCCCCACCCCACAGGGCCCGCCCCACACCCGGGCAATCCACAC